>MNEG01000084.1:0-18919 GCA_001917585.1 Candidatus Rokubacteria bacterium 13_1_40CM_68_15 | reverse complement strand
CCGGTTTTTCGCCATCCAGCATCTCCCCGACACGACCACGCACACGCCGCGCCTGGGCGTGAGGTATCGGTTCACGGAGACGATCACCGGCGCGCTCTCGGCCGGTCCCACCGTCGAGAGCGACGGCAGCTCGCGGATCACGCCCGCCGTTGCCGCGTCGCTGGGCCAGCGCTACGCATGGGGCAACGTCACCCTGGATTACTCGCGCGCCGTCGGCACCTCCGGCGGCCTCGGCGGCGTCGCCGACAATCAGTCCGGGGGCGCGACCGTGCAGTTGACCTCGTTGATGCCGCGGCTGGTCGTGCAGGGTGGACCGCGCTTCAACTCGTCCGTATCGCCCGATCACCGCATCGACCTCCACGGGCTCACGCTGCCGGTCCAGGCCACCTATCGTCTGCAGACCGGGATCGCGCTCATCGCCGCCTATCAGTTCTTCCGTCAGCGCTCGGACAGCCGCGCGTTGACGCCAGCCGGAACCGTCATCGCGACCGACGCCGACCAGAACCGCGTGTGGCTCGGCATCCAGTTCGGCTACCCGTTCAAGTTCGAGTAGCCGCGCCCGAAGTCCGTTTCGAGCGGCAACTCGGAGTAGCCATCCGGCCGGCGTGCGCGCAGCCCGCACTGCACGGCTTTGCGCACGCGCCAGTCGAGCATTCCCTTTTTTGACCCCCAGATTGCGAACCCAGTTGCGTGCTAAGCGACGGTGGCTTGCGCTAAAAACGCACGCGCTGGCGCTTTTCTGCGCGCGCTTGCAGCCGTTGGCACTTCGCTTGCGCTATTGGTGTTGTGGCTTTTCTTACAACAGCCGACTGACGAATGTCACTCGCACAGCGCTTGGCGTGGCTCGAAGTGCTCTCGACGCTGGGAATCCTCAGCGTCGTGACGCTGGCCTCACTGCCGCCCGAGGGGATCGTGGGCGCCACCGCCGCCACCGCTGTCACCATATTGCTCCCTCGGCTCTTCATCATCGTCGGCGTCTGCTTCGTCTGCTTCTACTTCTGCGACCTCTACAACTTCGAGGACCCCCACGACTTCGGCGATCTCTTCGGGCGGCTGTGCCGCGCGCTCGGCTGGAGCGCGCTCCTGCTGGCCACGACGTACCTGGTCTTCCCCAACACGATCGTCCGCGGCAACTTCGTCTCCCACGCCCTGCTGCTGCTGCTCTGCGCCGTGCTGCTCATCCGCGGCGCCGTGTACGCCCTGGCCAAGCGCGCGCCGTTTTCCGAGCGCGTGCTGATCATGGGCGTGAGCAGTCTGGCCGCGCAGCTCGCCGATCAGATCCGCACGCGGCCCGACCTCGCCCTCCGCCTCGTCGGCGTGCTGGGCGAAGGCGCCACGGCGACGGCGTTGTGGGCGCCGCGACTCGGACACTACGACGACGTGGCCGACGTCGTCCGCCGGCACCGGCCCGATCGCATCATCGTGGCCATGGCCGATCGCCGCAGTCACCTGCCCGTGGCCCAGCTGCTCGCGTGCCGCGTGCGCGGCGTCCGCATCGAAGAAGGCCCGCAGGTGCTCGAGCGCTTCACGCGCCGGCTCGCCGTGGAGTCGCTGACGCCGAGCGCGCTCATCTTCGGCGACGGCTTTCGCGTCACGCGCGGCCAGCTCCTCGTCAAGCGCGTGATGAGCGTGGCCATCGCGATCGTCGCGCTCGTGCTGACGGCTCCCCTCGTGGCCGTGGTGGCCCTCGGCATCAAGCTGGAGAGCCGCGGCCCCGTCTTCTTCATCCAGGAGCGTGTCGGCCTTCACGGCCGGCTCTTCCGTCTCGTCAAGTTCCGCACCATGCGCGTCCTCGACGCGCGCGAGACCGACACCGTCCTGCGCGACAACCGCAGCCGGGTGACGCTGCTGGGCGCCGTGCTCCGGCGCTACCGCCTCGACGAGATCCCGCAGTTCATCAACATCCTGCGCGGCGACATGAGTCTCGTCGGCCCGCGCCCCGAGATGGCGGAAAACGTCGCCACCTTCTCGACGGTGATCCCGTACTACAACCTGCGCCACGAGGTGCGGCCGGGTCTCACCGGCTGGGCCCAGGTGCGCGCCGGTTACTCGATGAGCGTGGAAGAGGTCACGCGGAAGCTCTGCTACGACCTCTACTACATCAAGCACATGTCCGCGCTGTTCGATCTCCGCATCCTCTTCGACACGGTGAAGTTCGTCCTCAGCGGGAAGCGACCCGGATGACGAACACCAAACATTTCCACACATTCGGCAGCCGGGCACCCATCGCGTGCGCGGCTCCCGCGCCGGCGGTGCCGGCGCGGCGGGAAACGGCGCCACGCAGGTTCGGCACGTCTCTTGCGAACCACCAGGGAAGGTCGTCATGAAGTTTCCCAGCTTCGATCCGTCCGCGACCGTCCCCGCCACCGGCGGTGGGGACCGCCCCGTTCTCGTTGTCGAGAGTGACGCCGATCAGCGACGGCGCGTGACCGCGCAGCTCTCCCACTGGGGCTACGCGCCCGTAGCGGCCGGCTCCGGTGAGGAAGCGCTCGATGTCGTGGCTCACGTGCGCTTCGTCTTCTCGCTCGTCGCGATCCGGCTGCCGGGAATGTCCGGCGTGGATTTCCTCCGGCGCGCCCAAGACGTCTGCGATCCCGGTCCCGTCATCATGGTGGCCGACAACGGCCACAGCTCGCAGATCGTGGAGGCGATTCAGATTGGTGCCGATGACTTCATCCGCCGACCGTACACCGCCGAGGACCTCGAGAACGCCATCAAGGCAGTGTCGGGCCGGCCGCGGCCCCCGGCCGCCGCGACGGTGACCGCCCCGGGCGGCGACGACAACGGCGCGCGGCTCGAGCGAGAGCTCGGACTGCTCGTCAGCCCGTCCATGCGCGAGGTCCAGTCCATCGTCGAGCAGGCGGCCCGGGCCGACGTCACCGTGCTGATCTGCGGCGAGACCGGCGTGGGCAAGGAGCTCATCGCTCACTCCATCCACGGCCACTCGCCACGGCGCCGCGCGCCGTTCGTGAAGGTCAACTGCGCGGCGGTGCCGCGCGAGTTGCTGGAGAGCGAGCTCTTCGGTCACGAGCGGGGCGCGTTCACCGGCGCGCATCAGCGCAAGCCCGGACGCTTCGAGACCGCCGACGGCGGCACGATCTTCCTCGACGAGATCGGCGAGCTGCACCCGGCGCTCCAGGCCAAGCTGCTCCACGTGCTCCAGGATGGCGAGTTCTCGCGCGTGGGCGGGCGCAACAACATCACCGTCGACGTGCGCGTCATCTGCGCCACCAACCGCGACCTCGCTCGCGAGGTGGCGGCCGGGCGCTTCCGCGAGGACCTCTTCTATCGCCTCAACGTCATCAACATCCTGGTCCCTCCGCTCCGCGAGCGGCGTGAGGAGATTCCCGGCCTCGTCCGCTACTTCGTGTCTCGCTACGCGCGGCTGTTCAACTTCCCGGAGCCCGAGATTTCTGCCGACGCCATGGAGGCGTTCGTGCACTACGCGTGGCCCGGCAACATCCGCGAGCTCGAGAATTTCATCAAGCGGATGATCGTGCTCCAGGACCTGACCCTGCCGCGCACGCTGGTGGCGACGCCGATCGCGGTCGCCGCCGCCGCGCCCGAAGGCGGGGAGGCGTTCGTGGCCACCAAGGGCCTCTCGCTGAAGGAGATCTCGCGACGCGCGGTGCTGGAAGCCGAGCGCCAGGTGATCCGGCGTGCGCTCGAGCAGTGCCGCTGGAACCGCGTGAAGACGGCCAAGATGCTGAAGATCAGCTACCGCGCGCTGCTCTACAAGATCAAGGACATGGGCCTCAAGCAGGACTCGGCCGCCTCCTGATCATTCAAATGGAGGAACAAGCATGAAGTGGTTCGCGCTCATTGTCATCGCGCTCGTGATCGCCGTACCCGGCGCGGCCGGGGCCCAGGGTCGCACGCCCACCATGGTGTCGCCGGCCGCGCCCAGCGCCGGGGCACCGTCCGGGATGCCGCCGGCCGCCGCGCCTGGTCGTCCGGCCAATCCGGCGACGGCCACTCCCCCTGCGACGTCGCCTGGCGCGGCCGGTGTACCGGCGGCCTCGCCCGTCACGTCGGTGCCGTCGGGCACGCCGATTCCTTCCGACTACGTCATCGGCCCCGGCGACATCCTTCAGATCACGGTGTGGAAGAACGAGACGCTCTCACGCGTGGTCCCCGTGCGACCGGACGGCAAGATCTCGATGCCGCTGCTCCACGACGTGAGCGCCGCCGGGCTCACCGCCATGCAGCTACGGGACAAGATCTCGCGCGCCCTCGGCGAGTTCCTGCCCAACCCCGAGGTCGCCGTGGCCGTCACCGACGTGCGCAGCATGCGGGTGTCGGTGCTCGGCGAGGTCCAGAAGCCGGGCGTCCTCGAGCTGCGCGGCACCACGACGATCCTGGAGGCGATCGCCATGGCCGGCGGCTTCCGCGACTTCGCATCACCCAGCAAGATCACGGTGATCCGTACCGACGCCGGCGGGCAGACGCAGAAGATTCGCTTCAACTACAACCGCGCCGTCTCCAATGGCAGCAGCGACGAGAAGAACCTCGTCCTCAAGCCGGGCGACGTCGTCGTCGTCCCCTGACCGAGCGCCACCATGACGACGTCACCGACCGCATCCGTCCCTGCCCGTGGCGCCGGCCTCGCCGGCGTGCTCGAGATCGCCCGTCGCCGGCGACTGCTCGCCGTCGTGCCGTTCCTGTTCGTGCTCGCCGGTGCCGCTTCGCTGGCCTTCTTCCTGCCCGGTCTGTGGACGGCGCGCTCGCTCATCATGGTGGACCGGCCACAGGTGCCGGAGTCGATGGTGAAGTCGACCGTGGTCAGTGATCTCGAAGGCCAGCTGATCAGCGTGAGCCAGGAGATCATGAGCCGGCCCCGCCTGGCCGCGATCATCCAGCGCTACAACCTCTACCCGCGCGTGCGGCAGAGCCTCGGCATGGACGAGGCCGTCGATCGCATGCGCAAGGACATCAAGCTCGAGATCCAGGGCGACGCCGAGCGGCGGCGGGCCCGTGAGCCACGCACGATGATGTTCACGGTCGCCTACGGCACCAACGATCCCCGGGTCGCCATGAACGTCACTAATCAGCTGACCGCCCTCTACGTCGAGGAGAACGTCAAGCTCCGCGAGAAGGTGGCCGCCGGCACCTCCGAGTTCCTGGAGCGGCAGCTGGGCGAGGCGCGCACGAAGCTCCAGCAGCTCGAGCAGCGCATCGCCGCCTACAAGGAGCAGCACATGGGCGAGCTGCCCGAGCAGCGCGAGGCCAACTTCCGCGCGCTCGAGCGCCTGCAGCAGCAGCTCACGATGGCCAACGAGAACAACCGGCGGGCCAGCGAGCGGCGGCAGCTCATCACCCAGAGCCTGGCCGACATCGACCAGTCGGTGGGCCTGGCCACGGCCGGGGGCGGCACGGGTCCCGACGTGACGCCGCAGGCGGCGGCGGCCGCGCGCCTGAATCTCCTGAAGCAGGAGCTGGTGCAGATGCAGTCGACCTACAACGACAAGTATCCGGACGTGGTCGCGCTCAAGGACCAGATCCGCGCCCTCGAGGCCAAGATCGCCCAGGACGCGCCGGCCGCCTCGCCGGCGCCGGCCCCGGTCCGTCCAAAGGGCGGGCGCGAGCTCAAGGTCGCTCCGCAGAACCCGTACATCGTGAGCCTCATGCAGCAGCTCGACCAGGCCACCGTCGAATCGAAGGCGTCGGCCGACGAGATCGGCGGGCTCAACCGCCAGATCGCGATGTACCAGCGGCGCATCGAGAACACGCCCCGTCGCGAGCAGGAGCTGTCGCTCATCACGCGCGACTACGAGACCACCCGCGATCTCTTCCGCTCGCTGCTGTCCAAGCGCGACGAGGCCGGCATGGCGGCCGACCTCGAGGCCAAGAACAAGGGCGAGCGGTTCCGGATCATCGAGGGCGCGGGCATGCCCGAGCGGCCGACGGGGCCGAATCGCCTTCGGCTCTTGATGGTCGGGCTCGTGCTCGCCCTCGCCGCCGGCGCGGTCGCCGTCGTCCTCGCCGAACAGGTCGACACCTCCTATCGCACGGTGGACGAAGTTCGGGCCAGCGTGCCGGTCCCGGTGCTCTCGACGATTCCGAAGATCACGACCGAGCGGGACCGCCATCGCACGATGCGCCAACGACGGTGGGCGGCCGCGGCCGTCGCCGTCGGGCTGTTCGTGGTCGTGGGCTCGTCCTTCGTCGTCGCTCACAACAACGACACCCTGGTCGCCCTGCTCACGCCCAGCGACGCGCCGGCCGCCTCGCCGGCGCCGGCCCCGGTCCGTCCAAAGGGCGGGCGCGAGCTCAAGGTCGCTCCGCAGAACCCGTACATCGTGAGCCTCATGCAGCAGCTCGACCAGGCCACCGTCGAATCGAAGGCGTCGGCCGACGAGATCGGCGGGCTCAACCGCCAGATCGCGATGTACCAGCGGCGCATCGAGAACACGCCCCGTCGCGAGCAGGAGCTGTCGCTCATCACGCGCGACTACGAGACCACCCGCGATCTCTTCCGCTCGCTGCTGTCCAAGCGCGACGAGGCCGGCATGGCGGCCGACCTCGAGGCCAAGAACAAGGGCGAGCGGTTCCGGATCATCGAGGGCGCGGGCATGCCCGAGCGGCCGACGGGGCCGAATCGCCTTCGGCTCTTGATGGTCGGGCTCGTGCTCGCCCTCGCCGCCGGCGCGGTCGCCGTCGTCCTCGCCGAACAGGTCGACACCTCCTATCGCACGGTGGACGAAGTTCGGGCCAGCGTGCCGGTCCCGGTGCTCTCGACGATTCCGAAGATCACGACCGAGCGGGACCGCCATCGCACGATGCGCCAACGACGGTGGGCGGCCGCGGCCGTCGCCGTCGGGCTGTTCGTGGTCGTGGGCTCGTCCTTCGTCGTCGCTCACAACAACGACACCCTGGTCGCCCTGCTCACGCCCAGCGACCGGCCGGCCGCCGGGAGATAGGCTCATGTATCTCGAGTTTTACGGGCTGCGCGACGCGCCGTTCAGCCCCACGCCGGATCCGAAGTTCCTCTTCCAGTCGTCGCGACACCGCGAGGCGCTGGCCCAGCTCGTCTACGGCGTGCGCGAGCGGAAAGGCTTCATCGTCCTCACGGGTGAGATCGGCACCGGCAAGACCACGTTGCTGCGCACGCTCCTCGAGCGGCTCGACGACGAGCATCCGGTCGCGTACGTCCACAACTCGTCGCTGCCCTGGGAGGGGATGCTCGAATACATCCTCCACGACTGGGGCGTGAAGACGATCGGCACCAGCCAGGCCCAGCGCCTGGTCGACCTGAACGAGTTCCTCATCGATCAGCACCGCCTCGGTCGCTCGCCCGTGCTCGTCATCGACGAGGCGCAGAACCTTTCCATCGAGTCGCTGGAGGCGGTACGGCTGCTCTCGAACTTCGAGACGACCCAGGCCAAGCTGCTGCAGATCCTGCTCGTCGGACAGCCGGAGCTGCGCGACAAGCTGAATGCGTTCGAGCTCCGCCAGCTCAAGCAGCGGATCGCACTGCGCTGCCACATCAGCCCTCTCGGCCCCGAGGAGGCCCGGCAGTACATCCGGCACCGGCTGCGCGTCGCCGGCGCCACCGACGCCGGGATCTTCACCGATGGGGCCGTGCAGCGCATCACCGAATACAGCCGCGGAATACCGCGCGTGATGAACACGCTCTGCGACCACTGCCTGATCAGTGGCTATGCCGACAGCAAGCGGAGGATCGACGTCCGCATGGTGGAGGACGCCATCGAGTATCTGGAGGATGGCGAGCAGCCGCGCTGGAAGCGCCGCGCCCAGGCCAGGCTCACTCCGAGCCCGGGCTGGGTCTGGGCGGCGCGCAGCGGCGTGGCCGCGCTCGTCATCGCGCTTCTCGCCATGATGGTCTTCGCCGCCAACAGCGTGGGCTGGCTGCCCTAAAGGGAGGACACCGTGAGCAAGTTCTTCAAGGCTCTCGAGAACGCCGAGCGCGAGCGTCACGCCTCGGACGGAGCGGACGGAGTCGAGGCCGCTCCCAAGGCCGAGGTCGCCACGCCTGCGCCGCCGGCGCCGGCCCCGGTGATCCCTCGCCCGCCCGCGGCTCCACCGGCCGCGGCGCCCGTAGCGGCACCCGTCGCGCCGCCGGCCCCGGCGCCGGTCGCCAAGCCGGTGTCAACGCCGGCCCGTCACCGCGCGCCCGCCTGCGTACGGCGCGCCGCTCGCGCGTGAACTGGGGGGGATGCCCAGCCATCGTCGCGCCTTCACCGGCATTCTCGAGCCCGCGACTGCGGCCGAGCCCGGCCAGATCGACGATCACCTCGTGAGCCTGCTGCAGCCCACGAGTCTCGCCGCCGAGCAGTACCGGACGGTCCGACTCCACATCGAGACGCTGCACCGTGAGCGCGGGCTGAAGCTCATCGCGATCTCCAGTCCGTCGCGCGGCGACGGCAAGACGCTGTCGGCCATCAACCTCGCCGGTGCGCTCGCCCAGGCTCCCGACGCCAAAGTGGTGCTGGTCGAGGTCGACGTGCGGCATCCCGGCGTCGGCCAGTACCTCGGCCTCAGCGCCGCCCGCGGTCTGTCGAGCTTCCTCCTCGACCAGTCGACGGCCGTCGAATCCGTCATCGAGCGCCCGAGCGGGGTGGGCTTCGCGGTCGTCGTGGCCGGTCCAGCGTCCTCGATGCCGTACGAGCTGCTCAAATCGCCGCGGTTGACCGCGCTCTTCGCCGCGCTCCGCGAGCGCTTCGACTACGTGGTGGTCGACACGCCGCCGGTCCTTCCCTTCCCCGACGTCGGCATCCTCCGAGATGTCGTCGACGGCTTCCTCCTCGTCGTCCGCGCCAACCGCACGCCGCGAGAGATGGTACGCGACAGTGTCGCCACCATCGGTCAGCCGCGCGTGCTGGGCGTCGTCTTCAACGACGACGAGCGCACGGCCGTCGAGGTGAACGGTGACGCGGCCGGCTGGAGGAGCTACCTCAAGCCGCTGGGGGGGGCCCGTGCTGCCTGAGACAGCGCCCCCACTCCTCAACGTCCTCACGGTGGACGTCGAGGAGTACTACCACGGGGTGGAGTTCACAGCGGCCATGAGCCGCTCCCAGCTGCGCCAGCTTCCCAGCCGTGTCGTGCCGTCGACCGAGGATCTCCTCGATCTCTGCGAAGCTCGCGGCGCGCGTGGGACGTTCTTCGTGCTCGGGGTGATCGCCCAGCGCTATCCGCGTCTGGTGCGCACGATCGCCGAGCGCGGCCACGAGATCGCCTCGCACGGCTGGGACCATACCCTCGTGGACGTCCTGGGCCCCCAGCGTTTCCGCGAGGACGTGCGACGGACCAAGCGCGTGCTCGAGCAGGCGGCCGGGCAGGCCGTCTGGGGTTACCGCGCGCCGAACTACTCGATCCGTCGGGACACGCCGTGGGCATTTCCCACCCTGTGGGAAGAGGGATACGCCTACGACTCGTCGATCCATCCGATCGCTCACGATCGCTACGGATTCCCCGACGCCCCGCGCTTCCCGCACGTGGCCGTCTCGGTCAATGGCGCGGACTTCTGGGAAGTGCCCGTCGGCACCGCCCGGGCGGCAGGCACGAACCTCCCGATCGGCGGCGGCTTCTTCCGGCTCTTTCCACTGCGGCTCTTGCGGGGCGCGCTGCGGAGCATCAACCGCCGCGATCGCCGGCCGGCCGTGCTCTACGTGCATCCCTGGGAATTCGATCCCGGCCAGCCGCGCCCGGCCGGCATGAGCTTCATGCACCGCTTCCGTCACTACGTCGGGCTGAAGGGATCGACGGCCAAGCTGGCTGCGTTGCTCGCGGAGTTCGCGTTCACGTCGATCGCGATCGCCTTCCCTCAGGTGCGGCCTGCGCGGCGCCTTCACGCTCCGTCCGCGGCGTCCTGAACGCGGACGCCCATGCGAATCCTTCTCGTGTCTCCCGTGACGCCGTACCTGCCGTCTCACGATGGCGCCCGCGCCGTGGTCGCCCATCTGGCCCAGAGTCTCGCTCCCGCCCACTCAGTGGGGCTCGTGTCGGCGACGACACCGGCCGACACGCCCGAACAGCGACGGTGGGCGGCAGGACTCTGCGCATGGACGCGCGTGGTCTCCGCGGGACGCTGGCGGCACCCCCTGAGCCTGCAGCCCGGAGAAGGTCTGGCGCGCCTGCGTGCGGCCGTGCTCGATGCGGTGCGGGAGTTCACACCCGACGTCCTTCACCTCGAGGGCGGCGTGCTGGCTCCGCTAGCGCGCGCGGGCGGGCTTGCAACCGTGCTGGCCGTCCGCGACTCGGACAGCCTGCCCTCGTGGAGCGACCGGCGGCGCGCCCGCAGGCCCTGGGGCTGGCTCGACGGTCGTCTCGACGAATGGCAGCAGGCCGCGTGGGAGCATGCGTGGTTCGAACGCGCCGACGTCGTCCTCAGCGGCGACGCGGTGCCCGTCGGTATCGATCTCCACCGGCACGAGTTCCGCCGCGCGGGCCAGTCCGGGCGGATCGTCTTCAGTGCCGATCTCGCTCGCCCGGCCAACATCGCCGCCGCCGAGCGCTATGCCACGTCGATCTTCCCCCGTGTGCGGGCGGAGTGGCCACGGGCCGAGCTCGTGCTGGCGGGCGGCGATCCGCCCGGCGCTCTGCGTGCTCTCGGAAATCTTCCCGGCGTGCGCGTTACGGGCGCGATGCCCGACCTCCGGCCGACGCTCTGGAGCGCTGCCGTCGCCGTGCCGACCAGCCGCGTCGGGATTCTGGAAGCGATGGCGCTCGGCACGCCGGTGGTCGTCTCGTCCAGGACCGCGGCCTCGGTGGGTGATATCGTCGCCCACCGCCACGCCCTCATCACCGACGACGACGCCGAGACGGCGAAGGCGCTGGTGGCCGTGCTCGGCGATCCCGAGCTGGCCGAGCGCCTCGCCCGCGCCGCCCGTGCGATGGTCGAGGAGCGCCACGACTGGCCGGTGGTGGCCCGGCGCTACGAAGCGATCTGGCGCCGCGTCCAGGCGGCGCCGGCCGGACTCAGCGCGTGACGCCGTTCCTCGTCGCGATCGCCGGTGGGAGCGGCAGCGGCAAGAGCGTCCTGACTCTCGCCATCGCGACCGCGCTCGGTCCCGGCCGCGTGGTCACCCTCGCCCACGACCGTTACTACCGTGACCGCCGGGATCTCCTCCCCATCGAGCGCTCGCGCCTGAACTACGACGTCCCCGACGCGCTCGACCAGGCGCTCTTCCGTGAGCACCTGGCGGCGCTCCGGCTCGGCCAGCCGATCGTGCCGCCCGAGTACTGCTTCGTGACGCATCGGCGGGACGGCTGGGGCACGCCGATCGCCCCGACCGAGATCGTCCTGATCGAGGGCATCCTGCTCTTGCATGATCCCGAGATCCGCGACGCCTTCGACCTCCGCATCTTCGTGGACGCTCCCGACTCGGTCCGACTGCGCCGCCGCATCGCCCGCGATACCAGCGAGCGTGGTCGCACACCCGACGCCGTCATCGCGCAGTGCCGCGGCACGGTCTTTCCGGCTCACACCCGCTACGTGGAGCCGACGAAGGCGAGGGCCGACCTGGTGCTGCTCAATGCCGGCCGGCTCGATCCCGTGGTGGAGGTCGCCACCGCGGTGATCCGTGCCCAGTGTGCCCGACGGCGCGGCGGCCACGACATCGCGAGAGCGGCATGAACCTGCCCTTTCCACTCTGTCGCGAGCCGCGCCACGAAGAGCGCATCCGCGAGGCGCTCGAGCGCTGCGTGGCGTTCCTGGTCGAGCGGCTGCCGCCCTCGCACCTGGTTGCCGTGATGCTGACCGGCAGCTTCGCCCGCGGCGAGGGCAGCGTCCTGCCGCGCGGCGGCGTGCTGCGCGTGCTCGGTGACTTCGAGTTCTTCGTGGTCCTGCCGTCAGGCCATGATGCGCGTGCGGAACGACGTCAGTTCGCGGTGTGGGGCCGCGAGGCCGCGGGACGCCTCGCCGCCGCCGGCATCCAGGCCGAGGTCGAGTTCGGGCCGGTCGAGGTCGATTTTTTCCGCCTGCGCGCGCGCCCATCGATCTTCGTCTCGGATCTCCGCCGTCACGGCAAGGTCCTGTGGGGGCGCAAAGATCTCTTGGCCGAGATCCCCGAGTTCGGGGTCGAGCAGATCCCGCCCGACGACGCGCTCTCCCTGCTCTTCAACCGCACGATCGAGCAGCTGGAGGCTCACGAGCGGTTGGCCCGCGCATCCGGGGATGCGCTCCTCGACATCGTGTATCAGCGTCTGAAGCTCACCCTCGATCTCGCCGGATCGGCGCTGGCCTTCGCCGGCGTGCACACGGCGCTCTACCAGCGCCGGCCGGCCGCGTTCGCCCGCCTTCTCGCGGAGACGCCGTCGCTCGGACAGCACGTGCCCTCGTGGTTTGCCGACGAGCTGGCGCGCTCGGCCGCGGCCAAGCTCGAGCCCGCCGAGCACGTGGTGTGGCCGCCCGACGGCACCGGCGTGGAGGAGCAGCGGGAGCTCTTGCGCGGCGCCATCCTGTCGGCGGCGCCCGCCGTGGCCGCGTTCCTGCGCTGGGAGCTGGAGCAGGCGGTCGGCGCCAGCGGCGAGCTGCCCGCGCTGCTCGACGCCTACACGCGCACACCGCCGCTGCGCCGGCGCCTGCGCGAATGGGCGCGCGTCGTGCTGCACCCGATGCCGGCGCCACTGCCGATCACCCACGGGATGATCGCCAGCCTCGTGTGGCGATCCACCCCGCGCGCGCTGCTGTACGCGGCCGGGGCCCGAGCCTACCTGGAGCTCGCCGAGCTCGTGACCAATGGCGACGACTTCATGCGCCTGCTTCCGGTGGCGCGCGCGGCGAGGCCGCGTCACGCCGCCGCGCGACGGGCCGCGGTGGTCGCGCTCTGGAAGTGGTGCATCCGGAACAACTGAGGAGATCATGAGAGAACCGCTCTCGATTTACGTTCTCGTCGACGCGCTCGGCTGGGAGCTCGTCCGCGGCCGGCCGTTCCTCGACGACGTGCTGATCGACAAGCGCTGGCTGGTGACGATTCTCGGTTACAGCTCCGGCGCGATCCCGAGCCTGCTCAGCGGACGCTACCCGAATCAGCACGGTCACTGGAACCTCTTCTACCGCTCGCCCGGGGCTTCACCCTTCCGCTGGACGCGGCCGCTCGGACGCCTGCCGCGCCCGCTGGTCGAGAATCCAGTGTCGCGGCGGGTCGTCAAGCACCTGGCCCGACGCCTGAGCGGCTACACCGGGTACTTCTCGATCTACGACTATCCGGTCGCGCACCTGCCGCAGTTCGACCTGACGGAGAAGCGCGACATCTATCAGCCGGGCGGCCTCGACTGTCCGTCGATCTTCGACGGGTTCCGCGACGCGGGCGTCAGGTGGGAGTGCTACAACTATCACTCCCACACCGACGCCGAGATCCTGGCGCTGGCGCCGCGGCGAGCGGCCGAGACGGATGCGCGCGTCCTCTTCCTCTATCTCTCGGGGCTCGACAACTACCTGCACTTCCACGTCCACGAGCCCCACGGCGTGGCCGCCCAGCTCAACTGGTACGAGGCGGGACTCCGTCGCGTGTGGGAAGCGGCGCGCCGCGAGCGTGACGACGTGCGGATGTTCGTCTTCTCCGACCACGGCATGACACCGGTGCGCTGGACCTACGATCTCGGCCGCGACGTCGAGAGTCTCGATCTCCGCATCGGGGCGGACTACCTGCCGGCCTACGACTCGACCATGGCGCGCTTCTGGGTGTGGAACGATCGCGCGCGGCGGCGGCTCCTCGATCTGCTCGGTGATCATCCCTGCGGCACGCTACTCGAGCGTGCCGAGCTCCAGCGGCTCGGCGTGTGGTTCGACGACGATCGCTACTACCAGCTGCTCTTCCTCATGCGTCCTGGCGTGCTGCTCTGCCCGAGCCACATGGGCTCCATCCGCTTCGCCGGTATGCACGGCTACCACCCGAGCGAGCCGACGGCCGACGCCGTGCTGCTGGCGTCGACGCCCGTGGATCGCGCCGTCGACCACATCACCCACGTTCACGACCTGATCAGGGAAGATCTCGGCATCATCCCGAAGCGGACCGACGCCACCGCGGAGCGCCTGCCCGCTCGCGAGGTGGCCGCGTGAGACGCATCGCCGTGATGTTCGTCCTGTGGTCCTCATGAACCCGATTCGCCTCATGTTTGTGCTGACGTCTCCCTCCCGCGGCGGGGTGGAGGAGGTCGTGCTGGCGTTGCTCAAGCGCCTGCCGCCCGCCGAGTTCCAGCTGGCTCTGGCGGCGCCGCGCGCGCTCCTCGATGCCTTCGGGCGCGACCTCGACGGCGTGCCCGCCGACATCGAGGCGGTGGCGGCCGAGAGCTGGCGGCACCGGGGTGACGTCGGCCACCTCGCTCGCTTCATCGACCGTGTCCGTCCCGACATCGTGAACCCGCACCTCTTCCGGTCGGTGGTCGTCGCGGCGCCGCTCGCACGGTGGCATCGCGTGCCCGCGGTGGTGGAGACCTACCACGGACGCGAAGGCTGGCGCCGCGGGCCGATCCGGGGATCGTTCCTGCCCGACCGGCTCCTCGCGCGCTTCCTGACTCGCGTCATCGCCGTCTCCGAGGCCGCTCGCGACTTCCTCGTCCGGGTGAAGCGCTATCCCGCCGACAAGGTCGTCGTGGTCCCGAACGGCCGCGACCTGTCCGCGCTCGTGCCTGGCCGCGAGCGCGAGTCAGCCCGGAAGGAGCTCGGTCTCGACTATCACACGCCGATCGTCGGCGTCGTCGGCCGTCTCGAGGACCAGAAGGGCCATCGCTATCTCCTCGACGCCTGGCCGGCCGTGACGCGCGATTTCCCCGACGCCCGCCTCCTCGTCGTCGGCGACGGCAGCCGCCGCGCGACGCTCGAGGCTCAGGTGGGCGCGCTCGCCATCGCCCCGTCGGTGATCTTCACGGGGTTCCGCGCCGACGTCGCCCGCATGCTCGACGCCATCGACGTGCTCGCGCTGCCATCCCTCTACGAAGGGATGCCGCTCACCGCCATCGAGGCCGCCGCCATGGCGCGGCCCGTCGTGGCCACGGCCGTCGACGGCACACCCGAGGTCGTCGAGCACGGCGTCACCGGGTTTCTCGTCCCGCCCGCGAATCCGCCGGCGCTCGGCGGTGCACTCGTCACGCTGCTCGCCGACGGCGAACGCGCCCGCCAGATGGGCGCTGCCGGCCGGCGGCGGACCCTCGAACGGTTCGATCTCGGACGGCAGGTGGAGGCCACAGCGGCCGTGTACAGGAGCGTGATGACGAGGTCATGACCGTCGAGATCGCCTTCTGGCTCGCCTCGCTGGTCGTCGGCTACGCCTACATCGGTTATCCCCTCGTGCTGGCGCTCATGGCGCGCTGGGGGACGCCGCCGCGGCGGGCGCTGACGCCGCGTCCTCGACTGAGCGTGGTCGTGGCTGCCTACAACGAAGCGGGCGTGATCGAGGCGAAGATCCGCAGCGCACTCGAGCAGAGCTATCCGGCCGATCGTCTCGAGGTGATCGTCGTCTCGGACGGCTCCAGCGATGGGACCGACGAGCGGGTGCGCGGCTTCGCCGATCGCCGGGTCCGGCTCGTCCGCCAGGAGCCGCGCGCCGGCAAGTCGCTCGCGCTGAACCGCGGTGTCTCGGTCGCGACCGGCGACCTCTTGATCTTCACCGACGCCAACGCGCTCTTCGGGCCCGACTCGCTCGCGCGGCTGGCCGCCGGCTTCCACGATCCGCGCGTGGGACTCGTGAGCGGCCAGGGCCTCTACGCCGCGGGCGACGCCGAGGCGCCTCGCGCGGTCGGCAACGGCTACGTGCGGTACGAGGCCTTCATCAAGAGCCGCGAGAGCCTGCTCGGGTTCGTGGCGAGCGCCGACGGGGCGATCTATGCGCTCCGCCGCGAGATCTACCGCGACCTCGGCCCGGCGGAGGTCAACGATCTCCTGCATCCCATCCAGGCCGCGCTCGACGGTTATTCGAGTCGCTTCGACGGTCACGCGTTCACCATGGAGCCACCGTCTCCAGGCAGCGGCAGCGAGTTCCGACGCCACGTGCGCATCATCGCTCAGGGCTTCACCCTGCTCGCAACCTGGCTCCCGCGCCTGGTCGCTGCCCGCCGGTGGCGGGCCACCTGGATGCTGGTGTCCCACCGCCTGCTCCGCTGGGTGAGCGCGCCATGTCTGGCCGTGGCGCTCGGGGCCAATGCCTGGCTCGCCGTCGGCGAGCCGTTTTACCGGCTCACGCTCGCCGGCCAGGCGGCGTTCTACGGCCTCGCCCTCCTGGGACTTCTGGCCGAGCGGGCGGCGTTGCCCCTGGGGAAGCTCGCCGTGCCGTACTACTTCTGCGTGGTGAGCGCCGCCGGTGTCGGCGGCTTCGTGCGCTATCTCCGCGGCGGCGGCGAGGCCGTGTGGACGCCGCGCGGTGAGGCGTCGATGAAAGACCGCGCCGCATGAGCGGCGCCGACACCGCCGCGTCGCGCCAGACGATCGTCCGCAACACCTTCTGGTATGGCGTGGTGACGGCGATCGGTCTCGTCGCCGGCCTTCTCATGTCCGTCGTGCTCGCTCGCGGGTTGGGGCCGGCTCGCATGGGCGACTACTCCTACCTGCTCTGGCTCATGCGCACGATCACGGCCGTAGCGACGCTCGGCTATGCGCTGGCCACCGTGCGCTACACGGCCGATGCTCTCGCCCAGGACGATCGTCCGCGGGCCGGGGCCTTCCTCCGGCTGTTCGTGCGCCTCCAGGCGGCGACGACAGCGATCGTGGCCGCGCTGCTCGCGCCCCTGGTGTGGGCCTTCGCTCCGGTCGATCTGCGCTGGCCGTTGCTCGTCTTCATCGCGGCGCTCTTTCCGATCACGCTCGAATCCATCTACGCCCACGGCGCCTACGGCGCCCAGCGCTACGATCTCACGACGCGGGTCTCGACGATCAAGATGGCGCTGCAGCTCCTGGCCACCATCCTCGCCGTCGCGCTCGGCGCCGACATCCTCGGCATCGTGGTGGCGAGCGTCTTCGGCACCGCGATCTCGTGCCTGCTCCAGCGCCAGCGGGCCCTGGCTCTCTATCCCGAGCGCTCGACCGCGCTGCCCCCGGCCGCCCTCGGCGAGTTGCGGGCGTATCTGCTCCCGCTGTCGATCGTCGCGCTGCTCGACACGGTCGTGTGGGACCGGTCCGAAGTGCTGTTCCTGCGTCTCTACGCCTCGTCCGAGCAGATCGCCTTCTACAGCGTCGCCTTCGGACTGGCGAGTCGTGCCGTGGTGCTACCGCAGGTCGTGGCCGGCACCCTCCTGCCCGCGCTGGCCGCGCTCCACGGTCGCGGCGATCGGGCGGAGTTCCGACACATCTACCGCGAGGCGATCCGCGGCGTCGCGCTCGTCGGCACGCCCATCGCGGCCATCGTTGCGGCGGTGGCGCCGGGCCTGGTGACGCTGCTGTACGGCGAGCCGTATCGTTCGGTCGCGCTGCTCCTTGGGCCGCTGCTGGTCGTCTCGCTGGTCGGCGTCATGCGCCAGGTGGCGTGGTCGGCGCTGCGCGCCGTCGGCGATCGGCGGTGGGCCCTGCACGCGACGTGGATCAGCGCCGTCCTCAACGTCGTCAGCGCGGCGCTGCTCATCCCGTGGCTGGGCGTCTGGGGCGCCGTCATGGCCAATGCCGGCGCGCAGCTCCTCGCCTCGGTCCTGTCGTTCCTGGCCGTGGCCTACCGTCACGGCTCGACCTTCCCGGCGCTCGCCGTCCTGCGCACGGGCGCCGCCGGTCTGATGGCCTTCGCCACGGCGGCGGCCGTGATGACCCATCACGGACCCGCGCACGTCGTGACCGCGGGCGCCGTGAGTCTGGCGGTCTTCGTCGCCGCCGCGATGGCGGTGGGCGCCCTCACCACCGGCGACTGGAATCTCCTCGTGGGGCTCGCGCGGCGCGTGCCCGCCTGGGTGCGCCTCATCACCTTTGCGTCCGCCACGGTGCTGGTGGTGGCGGGGCTCTACGGCGCCGTGCTCCGCGACCTGGTCGGCGTCTGGACGACGAACCCGTACTACTCGTACGGCTTCCTGGTGCCGCTGTTCAGCGCGTGGGCGTCCTGGGACGCTCGTGATTCGCTGAGGGGCGTCAGGCCAGCGTGGTCGTGGCTCGGTCTCGGCCTCGCGGTGGCCGGGCTGGCGCTGCTCGCGACCGGCGATGCCACCGGCAGCCTGACGATGCGGGCGCTTTCGCTGCCGGCCGTTCTCGCCGGAAGTCTCGTGCTCGTGGTCGGTCCCGACCGCTTCGCCGCTCTCCTGTTTCCCGTCGTGTTCCTGGCGTTCATGGCCCCGCTGCCCCCCGACATGATCCCGGCGATCTCCCGCCCGCTCCAGGGCCTGGCCGCCTGGTTCACCGCCCACGCGCTTCCGATCGTGGGGATTCCAGCAGCGCTCGAAGGCCTTTCGGTGCGCATCCCGGGCGTCGTGCTCGACGTCAACGAGTCGTGCAATGGCCTCCGGTTTCTCCTCGCGATGATCGTCATCGGCGCCGCCATTGCGTGGAGCACGCGGATCGGGGCGCTCCGCCGTCTCGGGATCGTCACGCTGGCCGTGGTGGTGGCGCTCGCCGCCAATCTCGTTCGCGTCGCCGGCACGGGCTGGATCGCTCATCATTACGGGCCTGCGGCGGCGGCGGGCGTCCACCACGTCGTCTGGGGCAAGGTCGTCTACGTGGTGATGCTACTTCCGTTCGCGCTCGGCGTGAGCATGCTGCGCCGGCGACCCCGGGCCATCTCCGAGCCGCGCGAGCTGGATCGTGCCGCCTGAGGTCGACGTGACGCGGCTGACCGTGGCCGCCATCATCCCGACCAAGAACCGGGCACGGCTGCTCGCCGGCATCGTGGAGCGACTGCTCACCCAGACGGCGCCGATCGACGAGCTGGTCATCGTCGACCAGAGCGACACCGACGATGGCCGCATCCTGGTCGGCCGTGTCCTCGAAGCCGCGCCGCTGGCCCGTCGCCCCGTGCTGGATTACGTCTGGGATCGCGCGATCAACGGCGCG
>MNEG01000156.1 GCA_001917585.1 Candidatus Rokubacteria bacterium 13_1_40CM_68_15 | reverse complement strand
TGGGCGATGTCGCCGACGATGGCGACGTGCAGGCCATCAAAATGGCCCTTCTTCTCGCGGATCGTGAGCAAATCGAGGAGGGCTTGTGTCGGATGTTCATGGGCGCCATCGCCCGCATTGACCACGCTGCACTTGAGCTCGCGGGCGAGGATGGCGGCGGCGCCGGCCGACGAGTGCCGGACCACGACGACATCGGGGCTCATCGCCGCGATGTTCTTCGCCGTATCGATGAAGCTCTCACCCTTCGAGGTGCTCGAACCCGAGGCCGAGAAATTGATGACGTCGGCCGACAGCCACTTGCCCGCGATCTCGAACGAGGTGCGCGTGCGCGTGGACGACTCGTAGAAGAGGTTGACGATCGTCTTGCCGCGCAGGGCGGGGACCTTCTTGATCTCGCGCGTCGCGATCTCCTCCAGCGACGCCGCGGTGTCGATGAGCAGCGTGATCTCGGCCGGGTCGAGATCCCGCATGGCGAGCAGGTCCTTCCGTGTCCAGGCCATCTCAGGCCTCCTCCACATGGTCGTTCACCACGCACGCCAGCTCGGCATCTCAGGCCTCCTCGGGAGCTTCGATGACGACGCGATCCTCACCATCGTGCTCGCGCATCCGGACGGCGACGCTCTCGCGACGGGACGTGGGCAGGTTCTTGCCGACGTAATCGGGCCTGATCGGCAGCTCGCGGTGCCCGCGATCGACGAGGATCGCGAGCTGGATCATGCGGGGCCGCCCGAGATCGATCAGCGCGTCGAGCGCGGCCCGAATTGTCCGGCCCGTGAAGAGCACGTCGTCGACGAGGACGACGGTCTTGCCCTTGATGCTGAACGGAATGTCGGTGCCTCGGACCACCGGGGCGCCCCGCATGTCGAGGTCGTCCCGGTAGAGCGTGATGTCGAGCGTCCCGACCGGCAGCGTGGTGCCGTCGATGCGAGCGATCTTCTGGGCCAGCCGCTGGGCCAGGGTGACGCCGCGGGTACGGAGGCCGACGAACGTCAGGTCCTTGGCGCCGTCGTTCTTCTCGAGAATCTCGTGGGCGATGCGGGTGAGCGCGCGGTCGAGAGCCGATTCGTCGAGGACTTCGGCTTTCTCGCGGAACTTCGGCGGGCCACTGCTCATCTTCGCTCCTTGCGAGCCTCGCTGGGCCCGCTTAAAGGAGTTCAATGCACCGGTAACTACCGCACTCTACGCAGAATCTCGGGCCCGTGTCAACGGTTTGCCCTACCCGTGGGGTCCACGCCCATCACCGCGAGCTCAAGCGGCCCCGACGGTTGCCTCTGCGAAGGTCGGCTGCCAGCCTGGCTCGGGATCCGCGACGAAGCACGGCATCTCTCCGAGGTAGGCGTAGCTGAGGAGACGACGCTCCATCCCGCTTGCCATGGGGTCCACGCCGGCTCGCTCGAGCGCCGGCTCGGTGAAGAGGAGGTAGCCGGCTGCATTCACCGGATTCTTGAGCAGTCGATGCGCCAGGATCACGTCCGGCCCGGCCACGCGGGCGTGTCCGCCGACGACCTGACGGACAAAACGCCCGTGGTGGGCGATGACCTTGAGGTTGAGCCGCGCCGTCTCCCGGCAGGCACCGCAGGAGCACGACTCGTCCAGCGCCATCGTGCGCTGCACCTCCCTGAAGCCACGGAAGGCGTCCATGAGTGCGCTTGGAACGAGGCGGCTGTTGACGAGCCGATCGGCGCCGATGGCGAACACCGCGTCTCCCTCCAGCTCCTGGATCTCCAGGGGAGGCGCCAGACGATGCATCACGGTTTCGAGGAGCGCGCCGGTGATCTCGGCGCCATGCTCGAGCTCCGTCCCCGTCACGAACGCGGTGAACCCGGAAATGTCGGCCAGGACCAGGAAACCCGCGTCACTCATGTCCCGTCGCTCTCCTTCGCCGGGGCGCGCCCCGCCCTCATAGGGTAAGACACCGGACGGGCGCTGCGGTGAAAGAGCCAGGCTCATTTGGCTTCCTTCCAGCGGGGGCGGAGCCGGCGCTCGTGCTCGATCGTCACCCGGCCGTTCTTGATCACCCAGGGTCGGAACGGCTGGGCTGTGACGATCTCTTCCAGGCGCTCGCAGTCCCACACGACGAGGTCGGCGCGGCAGCCCGGAACGATGCCGTAGTCGGGCAGGCGCAGGATTCGCGCCGGATAGATCGTCAGGCAGTCGACGAGCGCACGTAGATCCTGGGGCGTCCCCATGTGCGCCGCCACTGCGGCCAGGAACGCCATGTGAGCGAGATCGGCGGTCCCCACCGTCGTGAAGGGATTCCTGACGTTGTTGGTGCCGAGCGCGACCGGCACGTCGGCCGCCAGCAGCCGGCGGATCGGCGCGAGCCCGCGCGGCGGATTGATGTCGTCGTTCCGGCCCATGAGGTAGAGATCCGTGGCCGGCAGCGAGATGACGCCGATGCCGGCCTTCGCCAGATCCTCGGCCAGCTCCTTCTGCTCGACCGCCGGCAGCGCCGAGGCCTCGCTGAGGTGACCCACGGCGACGCGACCCCGCCATCCCGTGCGGTGCGTGCGATCGATCACCTTGCGGATGTGCATGTGCGCGGGCTCGTCGAAGAAGTCGATGTGGAAGTCGACGTCGACGTTGAAGGCCTGCGCGAGCCCGAAGACGATGTCGATGTGCTGGTCGGCGTCGCGGTCGTTGTAGGGCACGCCCCCCACCGCGTCGGCGCCCATCTGGAGCGCCCGCCGCAGCAGCCCCTCGGTGCCCGGCGTCTGGAGGATCCCTTCCTGGGCGAACGCGCAGAGGCGGAGGTCGATGGCCGGCGCGTACTCCTGCTTGAGCGCGAGCAGCGTCTCCATGCCCATGAGGCCGACGATCGGGTCCACCTCGACGTGTACGCGCATGGCCGTGGTGCCGGCCACGATGGCCATGTCGAGGACGCGACTGGCGCGCTGGCGGATGTCGTCGGCGGTGAAGCCACGCTTGGCTTCGGCGACCATGCGAATCGCCTCCAGCACCGACTCGGCGCCGGTGGCCAGGCGCTCGGACAGCAGCGCCTTGTCGAGGTGAATGTGGGCCTCGACCAGGCCCGGCGTGACGACGCGGCCGCCGACGTCGATGCGCTCGCCCGCCGGCGCGCGCACGCCCGGCTCGTGGGTCAAGAGCTCGGTGATGCGGCCGTCGGCGATCGCGATGTCGACCAGCCGCGGGCGGCCAGGCAGCACGCAGCCGCGCAGCAGGAGATCGGTCACGAGCGCCGGGCCATCCGCTTCTGCACGACGTGGAGACTACCTTCCTGGTCGGGCGAGACGCCGTTGCGACCGGCGTAGGACGGCACCGCCTGGAGCAGCTTCTGGCCGGTCGTCGGATCGATCAACCGCGCCAGCTTGATGCCGTCCACGCGCATCAGCGCGATCTCGGCCAGCGAGAGCACGCGACAACCTTCCTCCAGGTGTCCGCCGAAGGCGCGATGGCGGTCGGTGAGCACCATATGGCAGTGAACGTGATAGTTCGCGATGACGCCGCTCATGGCCAGGATCTCCACGCCGCGCGGCGTCGTGCGCCGGTAGAAGTTCTTGGGCGGGAAGGAGGGGCCGATGGCCCCGCTGACCGCCACGTCGGTGAGACTGCCGAAGCCGGTGAGGATGACGCCGTTCCGGATCTTGTGCTGGCGACAGATCTCCCTCAGGGACTCGAGGAGGCGGTCGCCGTATGCCAGGCGGAGGACCACGATGCTGCCGGGACGCGCGCCGCGCGCGATCATCCGTTTCGCTGCCATGAGGTCTCCTTTCGCATCATACGCGGTTGCCTGCACGAGAGCGCCAGGATCGGCGCGTCCATCACGCGATCTCGAGGAAGGCGTCGGCCGGTAACCGTACGCCGATCGGATCGCCCGGCCCGAGTGGTGGCGCGGCGCGAACGGTGGCGAGCAGCCGTACGCCGCTGGATAGCTCGACCTGGACCTCGGTGTGGTCGCCGAGGTACATGACGCCCGACACGCGCGCCGCCAGCATGCCCGCGCCCTCCCCCAGCTCCACGCGCTCGGGTCGAATCAGGAGCCGTACGCGCTCGCCGGCGACCAACGGGCGGGGCAGTCGGACGTCGACCCGCAGGCCGCCCCCGATCTCGACCGTGCGCGCATCGAGCGCGTGCGCCTCCAGCAGGGTGGAGGCCCCGATGAAGTCGGCGACGAAGCGCGTGGCCGGCCGCTCGTACACCTCGCGAGGTGGACCGAGCTGCTCGATGCGCCCGGCGTTCATGACGGCGATGCGATCGGCCAGGCCCAGCGCTTCGTGCTGGTCGTGGGTGACGAAGATCGTCGTGATACCGACCACCCGCTGGATCTCCTTCAGCTCGGCACGCATGCTCTCCCGCAGCTTGCGGTCGAGGGCGGCCAGGGGCTCGTCGAGCAGGAGCACGCGGGGACGGATGACGAGGGCGCGCGCCAGCGCCACCCGCTGCTGCATGCCGCCCGAGAGCTGGGCCGGGCGCAGCGTCGCCACGCCGGGCAGCCGCACCAGGGCCAGGGCCTCGGTCACCGACGCGGCGATCTCGGCCGGCGCCACGCCCCGCTCGCGCAGGCCGAACGCGACGTTCTCGGCCACGGTCATGTGAGGAAAGAGCGCGTACGACTGGAAGACGATGCCGAGGCCGCGCTGCCACGCCGGTCGGGTCGTGACGTCGGCGCCGTCGATGAGGACGCGCCCGCGGTCGGGCGCAGCAAAGCCCGCGATGACGTTCAGCGTGGTGGTCTTGCCGCAGCCGGACGGCCCGAGGAGCGCCAGCAGCTCACCCTCGATCACCCCGAGGTCGATCCCGGCCAGCGCTCGCACGCTTCCATACGCCTTCTCTACGCCCTCGAGCGCGACGACCGTCTTCGCGGTCACCGGTGGTCCTCGATGTGCAGGATGCCGGAGAGTCCGAGGAAGCGGTCGGTCAGGAACACGGCGACGAAGGTGGCGCCGATGAAGAGCGTGGACAACGCTGCCATCGTGGGGTCGGTGTAGTTCACGACGTAGGTGAACATGGCCACGGGCAGGATCTCGGTGACTCGCGTGGAGACGAACAGCGAGACGACGAACTCGTTGACGGACACGATCACCGCGAACAGCAGCGCGGCGAACAGGCCCGGGCGCAGCAGGGGCAAGGTCACCCGCCGGAACACCCGGCCGGGTCGGGCGCCCAGGCTTGCCGCCGCCCGCTCCAGCTGCGGGTCGAGATTCGCCGCGCTGACGGCGACGGAGCGGATCACGAAGGGCAGCACGAGCACGGTGTGGGCGGAGATGAGCACGGCGTGGTTGGCGAGGAGGCCGAAGCGCGCGGCCAGGATGAGGAAGCCGAGCCCGATGGCCACGCCGGGAATGATCAGCGGTGAGAGGAAGACCGCGCTCCACAGTCCGCGACCGCGGAGCGGGTGGCGGACGAGCGCCAGCGCCGCCGCCGTCCCGATGGGCAGGGCCAGCAGCGCGCTGGCTCCGGTCACGATGACGCTGTTCACCGCGGCGCGGCGGAACTGGGGATAGGTCAGCGCGTTCTCGTACCAGCGGAGCGACAGCCCGGCCGGCGGGAACGCCAGAATCGCGGTGGGGTTGAACGACGCGATGACGACCACGATGGTCGGCAGCGTCATGAAGCCGACGAGCAACCCGACGATGACACGCCCGATCACGCGGCGGCGCCTCCCGTGCGGACGAGCGCGCGCGTGACCACGGCGAGGAGCAGGAACGTGACGGCGAGTGCGACGGCCGCGAACGCCGCGCTGCCCGGCCAGTTGAAGGCGTCGAGGGCCAGGTCCTTCACGACGTTGGCGATCATCTTCACACGGCCACCGCCGAGCAGCTCGGGCGTGGGGAACGCGCTGAACGTCCACGCGAACACGACCAGCGATCCGGACGCGACGCCCGGCATCGACAGCGGCAGCGTCACCCGCCAGAACACCCGCCGCGGTCGCGCGCCCAGGCTGGCCGCCGCGCGCTCGTACGTCCGGTCGACGTGGCTAATGGCGGCGGCCAGGATCAGGATCATCGTCGGCATCGAGAAATGGACGAGCCCGATGAGCACGCCGGCCGGCTCGAACAGGAGCTTGACCGGCCAGCGGATGAACGTGTTGCCGAGGACGAGCATCCACGCGTACGTCCGCACGATGGCGCCGGTGAAGAACGGCGCCAGCGTGAGGACCAGAAGGAGCGAGCGCACCCTGGCCGACCGGCTGCGCGCCAGGGCGTAGGCGACCGGATAGGACGCCACCAGGGTGAGGACCGTGGTCAGCGCGCTCAAGAGCACGGTGTCCCAGATGTAGCGCAGATACAGCGGCGTCAGCACGGCGTCGAGGTTGCGCGTCGTGAGCCCGCCGGTTCTCAGCGAGCCCGGGATGAACTCGAGCACGCTGAACTGCAGCAGGGCGGCCAGCGCGACGGCGAGCAGCACCATCACGCCGACCGCCGGCAGCAAGAGGATCACTTGGCCACGATGCTGGCGTTGAACCACTCTTTCCAGGCCGGCAGCGTCCTGGCTCGCGTCTCATCGTCCATGATGTAGCCGCGCTCCTTCCACTCCGCCGGGGTGGTGAAGACGCCAGGCTGTCCGCGCAGCTTCGCGGGCACCACGGCCTTGAGGTTGGTGGGTCCGGCCTTGAAGCTCGCGACGAGCTGCTCCTGGATGTCCCTGGACAGCGCGAGATCGATGAACTGGTGGGCCGCGTCGGACTTCCTGGTGCCGGCCATGATCGCCATCGTGTCGATGCCCACGATGCCGGGCTTGTCGGTGGGGTTCACCACCTTCACGGGCAATCCCTGCTCGATCAGGTGGAAGGCGTTGATCGACAGCATGACCTGCACGGGCGCCTCGCCGGTCTTCATGAGGTCCTGGCTGCGAGCGTCGGTGGAAAAGAAGGCCGCGACGTTCGGCTTGAGCCGCTTCAGACGCTCCTGCCCTTTTTCCCAATTTCGCTCGTCACCGCCGTCGAGCAGCGCGCTCACCGTGATGATGTGGGAGGGATCGAAGTCGGGCATGCCGACCTTGCCTTTGAGCTGGGGATCCCAGAGGTCCGCCCACCTGGTGATGTCCATCTTCACCTGATCCGGCCGGTAGGCGATCGTGTACACGTACGCCCACACGCCGAGGTGCGAGTCGCTGCGCAGCGCCTCGGGCGCCAGCTCGCGTGCGTGCGGCAGTCTCGCCATGTCGAGCTTCTGGAACAGCCCGTCGGACATGTAGAGACGGCCGACATGGCTCGTGGTGAACGTGATGTCCACGAGCGGCGCGGCCTTGGCCACGCGTGCCTTGGCCAGCCGGTCGAGCGTGCCGCCGACCTCGAACTCGACCGGAATGCCCGTCTTCGCGGTGAAGGGCCTGGCGATGACCTTTTCGATGGTGTCCTTCCAGTTGCCGCCCCACACGCTGACCACGAGCGGGTCGGCGGCCGGGACGGGCCGGGCCACGAACAGCAGGGCGAGCACGAGTGAGACGACGAGTCGATGAGCCATCAGGGCCCTCCTTGGCCGGGATGTGGTGCGGTCAATGCGTCGTCGAGTTGGCGAGCCTCATCCGTCCATCGCCGACGTCACACGATTTCGAGCACGAGGTCGCTGACGCGGTAGCCGCTGATCGGGTTCAGGTCCATCGGACAGGCGCTGACGGCGGCGATCACGCTCATGAGCGCCCGCACCTCGACGACATCGCCGGGTCGCGCCAGCGACTCCCCAAACTCCACGCGGCCGTCGGGATAGCTCATGTTCTGGAAGAAGTTCACCGGCTGAGGCAGCTGGTGACGCTCGAGCTTCCAGGCGCGCAACGCCTCCAGGAAGTTGTCGGAGCAGGAGCGGTGACCGGTGACGCCGAAGTCGTACTCGTAGCGCCACGGATCGCAGGCGGCGATGAGCATGTCGTGGCGGCCGGTGTCGTCGCGGGTGATCTCGAGCATGGGTGTTCGGCGGTTGGTCCTGAGCTGATCGCCCTTCGTCGGAAACAGACGTTTGAGCGACACCAGCGTGTGGAGCGTGCTCAGCGCGTGGTCGACGTCGCCGGCGTCGAAGGCGACGAAGTCGGCCACCTGCTTGCCGGCCACGTTGACGATGCGCAGCCGATCGCCCGCCCGCAGCGTCACGGCCCGCGCGGCGCCAGCGGGCACGGCGATGCGCTCGGCCATCAGAGGTAGTGGTCGAGTGGCTGGGGCGGGTGCGCGAACTTCCGCACCTTGGAATGGCTCACGCCCAGTCCGACGATGGACTCGGCGACCTTCACCCCGACGGTGACGGGATCGAGCACGGGCACGCCGGCCAGCCGCGAGAGCTCGATGTCATACCCGCAGAGCCCGGCGCAGGCGAGGATGACGACTTCGGCCCGGTCTTCGGCGACGACCTTGCCGATCTGCTCCTCGAGCTCGCGCAGCGTCTTCTCGCGGTTGATCGCGCACTCTTCCACGTTGATGTTGATCGCCCGGACCGACGCGCACTTTGCCTCGAAGCCGTAGTACCGCACCAGGTCTTGCTGGTAGGGAATGAACTGCTGGAGCATGGTCAGCGTCGTGAAGCGATGGCCGAGCACGCAGGCCAACGCCATCGAGGCTTCCGCGATCGAGACGACCGGAATCGTCAGCGCTTCCTTCATCGCATCGATGCCGACGCGACCGAAGCCGGCCAGCACGACCGCGTCCGGCGTGTGCACGGCCACCGCTTCGAGCGCCGTGCGGATCATGAAGGCGCCCGACAGGTAATCGCCGAACGCGGAGTCGATGTTGCGCGTGCCGCCCTTGGTGGTGATGCCGACCAGCTCGGTGCCCGCCGAGGCGGCTCGCCTGGCCGATTCCATGATCTGGGCGGTCACGGCCTCGGAGCTGTTCGGGTTGATGACGAGAATCTTCATCCGCGAATCCTCCGCCACAGCCGGTGGGCGTGCTCAGGCAACCGCGGCAGCTCGCGCTCGACATCGAGGACCACGGCGTCCGGTCCCGCGCCGGCCAGCAGTTGCTCGATGTCCCAGGCGTCCTGAGGACCGCCGGCGCAGAGCGTGAGCAGGATGAGGTCCGCCCGTCCGGCGACCGGCAGGCGCACGCCGTCAACGTCGCACTCCGCCGCCCGCTGCAACACCCCCGAGAGCCAGCCGCCACGGCCAATCACGACGTCGACCGGCCCGCCGCCTTCACGCGGCCGCAAGCGGACGGCCCCCGCGAGCGGGTCATCGGCGTCACCGCGATGCAGCACGACGTCGACGGACTCGAGAAGATTCACCCGATGAGCGCGGCCAGACAGCCGGAGACCCGACGACCATGTTGCTTCTGTCGCTCGAGGACCCGGGCCGCTTCGGCACGCGAGAGCCCACTCGCGCGTCGGAATGCCTCGAGATCCCGCTCGCCGAGCGACAACGCGACCGTCACCCGCTGTGTCGGGGTGAGGGCGAGCAGCGCCTCGCGGTCCTCGTCGCGCAGACGGTCCAGCACGCTCTTCATCGCCCGAACTATAGCAATTGTGCGTGCTCAGTCCACCACCGCGACGACCTGGATCTCGATGAGCTGCTCCGGCTCGCCCAGCTCCAGCACCGCGACGTTGGTCGACGTGGGCTTGTGGTTGTACGGGCGGAAGTACGAGTTGATGACGGCGGCGGCCTTGCCGATGTCGCCCATGCGCGGGCGGGCGCGCAAGACGAAGATGTGCACGACGTCCTTGAAGCTGGCGCCGGCCGCTTCCAGCGTCTGTTTGATGCCGTCCATCGCGGCCCGGGTCTGGGCCTCGAGATCGTTGGGCATGTACTTGAGGACTTCTTCGCGGCGGTGCGGGTGGTCGTGATAGACGGGCAGCGCGGTGTTGCCGGCCAGCCACAGGATCTTGCCGCTCTTGATCTTGATGGCCGGTACGTACGGCATGAACACCGACTTGTCGTAGTTCTCATGGTGGATCACTTCCATGTTGGCGTTCTGGGCGGCGGCCGGGATCGGCAGCAGCATCGTCACGACGACGGCGAGAATGGCCAGCACGGTGCGCATGATTCGCCCTCCTTGGCTCACGGCATGATCTCCCCGCCGTTGGGATGGAGTGTCTGTCCACAGAAGTAGCGGCTCTCGTCGGAGGCGAGAAAGACGAAGGCACCCACGAGGTCCTCGGGCATCCCGAGGCGCTTGAGCGGCAACGACGCGGCGTGGGCGCGCTTAACGTCCTCCGGCAGCGGATCGAACCCCGTGTCGATCAGACCGGGCGCGATCGAGTTCACGAGGATCCCGTGGGGGGCCAACTCCTGGGCCAGTGCGCGGGTGAAGGTGAGCAGGCCGCCCTTGGCCGCCGAGTAGGCGGTGTAGCGCGGGCGCCCGATGTAGGCGAGCTGGGACGTCAGGATGATGATGCGCCCGCTCTTCTGCGCCATCATCACCGGCGCGACCTCGCGACAGCAGAGAAACGCGCCGCGGAGGTGGACGTCCATCATCCGGTCCCAGTCCTCGATCGTCATCTCGGTGATGGGCTGGGCCTTCTGGATCCCGGCGTTGTTGACCAGGACGTCGACACGGCCGAAGGTCTCGCGCACGGTGCGCACGAGCGCCTTCACGTCGCCCTCGACGGTGACGTCGGTCTCGATGGCCAGGGCGCGCCGCCCCGTCTTTTCCAGCTCGCTCACGACCGAGCGCGCCTGGGATTCTCCCGCGACCCACGCGATGGCGACGTCGGCGCCCTCGTCGGCATAGGCGCGCGCGACTGCCCGACCGATGCCGGTGTTGCCGCCGGTGATGATGGCCACCCGGCCGGCAAGACGGTTCATCGCGTCCTCCGCGACATCAGCGCACCACCTGGGTTCCCGCGCGTCCGGCGATGGCCTCGGCGACGCGATCGAGCGACGTGATCGCAGCCCCGACGCCTCCGCGCTCGACGAAATCGACGGCGGCCTCGACCTTCGGCCCCATGCTTCCGGGCGGGAACTCGCCGGCGGCGAGGAACCGGCGCGCCTCGCTGACGGTGAGCCGGTCGAGGAAACGCTGCTCGGGCGTGCCCCAGGCGACGGCCACACGGTCCACGCCGGTGAGGAACAGGATCCGGTCCGCGCCGAGCTCGCGAGCGAGCACCCCGGTGGCCAGGTCCTTCTCGATGACGGCTTCCACGCCCTTCATCCCCGCGGACGATTCCAGGACCGGGATGCCGCCGCCGCCCACGGCGATCGGCACCACGCCGGCGTCCACGAGCGTGCGAATGAGCGGCGCTTCCACGACACGGACAGGACGCGGCGAGGGCACCACGCGGCGCCAGCCGCGCCCACTGTCCTCGACGACGTGCCATCCGTAGTCGCGTGCGTGGCGTTGCGCTTCGGCTTTCTTGTAGAAGGGACCGATCGGCTTGGTCGGCATGCCGAAGGCCGGATCGTCCTCGGCGACGATGACCTGGCTGACGATCGACGCGACACGCGCGGTGAGCCCGCGCGCGGCGAGAAGGTTGCCGAGCACCTGCTGGATCGCGTAGCCGAGGCTGCCTTCGGTCTCGGCCACGCAGAGATCGAGCGTCAACGCTGGCATCACCGGCTTCGAGATCTCCATCCGCAGGAGCTCCTCGCCGACCTGGGGCCCGTTGCCGTGCGTCAGCACGAGGCGGTGCCCGGCGGCCACGAGATCGACGAGCGGCGGCAGGCTCACGGCGAGCGCGTCGAACCACTCGCTCGGCGCGCCGACCCCGTCGTCCGACCGGAGAGCGTTGCCGCCGATGGCGACGACGACGAGGCTCACGTCGCGTCAGCCAGCGCCAGCACGGCCTGCTCGAAGCAGGCGAGGGGCGCGCGGACGACGCCGGCACCGATCTGGCCGGTGCCGGCCTTGCGGCCCGCGATGCCCGTGTTGATCAAGGGGGTGACTCCGATCTCGACCACCCGGCGGACGTCGATCCCGGCCGGAGCGCCCCGCTCGTCGAGCGTCGGGATCCGGAAGTGCGGATGCTCGGCGAAGCAGATCTCCTGGATCTCGCTGGTCGCCGCCATGGCTTCCCGCATGCCTCCGGCTCCGACGAATCGGGCGACCGCCGGCGAGGCGGCCATGGCACCGCCTCCGAGACCGATCGTCTCCACGATCGCGCTGTCGCCCATGTCGGGGTTGGCGTCCTCGGCCGAGAAGCCGGGGAAGTAGAGGCCGACGGGCGTGTTCACCGGGGCGGTGAACCAGCGCTCACCGAGCGCCGAGACGCGAATCCCGAAGTCGGTACCGTTGCGCGCCATCACCGTGACCAGCGTGGACTCCGGCACTCCGGCGGCGGGATCGGCGAGCGCCTTGCCAGCGGCCATCGCGACGTTGAGGAAGAATTGATCGTTGCCGGCGATGAACTCGGCCAGCCGGGCCACCGCATGGTGACGGTCGGCGGCGCGCGCGACGTGAGGCATCAGCGCGCGCGCCAGCAGTGCGGACGCGGCCACGTTGCGCTGATGCATCTCGTCGCCCATCCCGAGCGCCTGCGCCATCAGGGGACGGAGCGCGATGCCACCGGAGGCGCGAAGGGCCGCGCCGAGGAGCGGCCCGGCCTCCTGGGCCAGCCAGCTGAGTCGCGCGATGACGCTCGCATCATTGGCGCCGAAGCGAAGGACCTTGCCCAGGCCTTCGTTGATCGTCACGTGGGCGCGATTGCCGTGAGCGCGATTCTCGACCACGAAGACCGGCATCGAGCTGGTGATCAGGCCGGTCATGGGGCCAACCGCCTTCCAGTGATGGCACGGCTCGAGGCGGACCTGACCCGCGCGCACGAGCTCGGCCGCGGCGTCGTCGTTGGCGGCCCAGCCCTCGTATCGCACGGCGCAGAGGATCGCGGCACGCATCGGCTCGCACATCCGCGGCCACGCGATGGGCGGGCCGGCGTGGAGGACGGTGCGCTGAGGCAGATCGAGCGCCTCCCACGCCGGGCGGCAGTCCACGAGAACGGGCTCGCCGTTGACGAGACGGGCGAACGCCTCGGCGTTTGCTAGCTCGATCGTGTCCCTGCGGGCCTCCAGCCGGTCGAGCGCCGCCACGAGCGCCGGGCTCGCCGTCGCCGGGGGCCGCCAGTCGAGGTGGACGACCGGGACACCCAGGCGCTGCAGATCCTCGGCGAAGAGTCCGAGGCCAAGGCTCACGACGCGCGGCGGCCGGTCGAGCAGTGGCTCAAGCAAGAGAGAGCGACAATAGCATCAGTGCCCGCGGCCCGTATACTTGGGCCCGATGGCCTGCGCGTTCCTTCTCTCGCCCGCGAGCTGTTCCGGCCTGCGGGCTCGCATGATCATGCGGCCGGGGGCGGGCTCGTTGCTGGCGCGCCGGCTCCGCGAGCCGCTCGGCGCGCCGCTGGGCGAGGTCTACACCTTCCTGTCCGGGCTCTACTTCCGCGGCAAGCTGGCCTACGCCCGCGCGTTCGCGGACCGGCCCGAGCACGTCCTCGTGATCACGCCGACGGCCGGTCTGAGGCCTCCGGACACGCCCGTCACGCTCGACGTACTGGACGGCTTCGCGCGTATCGACATCGCGAACGGCGGCTCCCGCTTTCGCCGTCCTCTCCTGGCCGACGCGCGAGCCCTGGCCGCCGGCCTGGCCAGCGACGACGAGGTGATCCTCCTCGGCAGCATCGCCTCGCCGAAGTACGTCGACGTGCTGTCCGGCGTGTTCGGGCCGCGATTGAAGTTTCCGCTCGCCTTCGTCGGCCGCGGCGACATGAGCCGCGGAGGGCTCCTGCTTCGCTGCGTGGCCGAGGGCGCGAAGCTCGACTACGTCCCGGTGGCCGGGGCCACACGTCATGGTGCCCGGCCGCCCAAGCTTCCGCCGCTTCCGCGTCGCGTCGTCCCGGCCGGCGGTTGATGGCGACCCGGCGCGGCGTCCATCCGGCGGTTCACCATCCCGTGCCGCGCGAGGCGCGCCGGCGAGCGCCGTCGGCTGTCACGATTCCACTGAACGTCGACAACGCCGTCCTCGAGGTCGCCGGCCGGGAGGTGAAGCTGACGAACCTGCGCAAGGTGTTCTGGCCGGACCTCGGCGTGACCAAGGCCGAGCTGCTCCAGTACTACGCGGACGTGGCGCCTGTGCTCCTGCCGCACGTGCGCGACCGCGCCATGGTGATGCGGCGCTATCCGAACGGCGCCACCGGCGAGGCGTTCTTCATGAAGCGGGCACCCGCGCCGCGCCCTGCGTTCATCGAGATCTGCGAGATCGAGCACGACTCGGGTAACGTCATCGGCTTCCCGATCGTGCAGGACGTGCCGTCGCTGCTGTGGCTTGTCAACCTCGGCTGCATCGATCTCAACCAGTGGTACGCGCGCTGCGACGACGTCGATCGGCCCGACTATCTCCACTTCGATCTCGATCCCGGCACCGCGTCGTTCGCGCAGGTGCTGGAGACCGCGCTCATCGTCCACGAGGCGTTGCGCGGCCTCGGCATGCCGGACTACGTCAAGACGACGGGCTCCAAGGGCCTGCACGTCTACGTGCCGATCGTGCGGGGGCCGACGCAGAAGGAGGTGTGGACGGCGGCCAAGACGATCGCCCTCGAGCTCGCCCGCCGCCATCCGCGGCTGATGACCGCCGAGTACAAGGTGGCGCGCCGTCCGGCCGCGCGCGTGCTCCTCGACTACAATCAGAACGCCTGGGGCCGCACGCTGGCGTCCGTCTACTCGGTGCGTCCGCATCCGCGCGCCTGCGTGTCAACGCCGGTCACGTGGGACGAAGTTACGCGCGGCGTCGCCATCGAGGATTTTCGGATCGACAACGTCCGCGAGCGCCTCACGCGCCTCGGCGATCTGTGGTCGCCGATTGCCCACGACCAGGGCCAGCGCTTCGACTTCGCCCGCCTCGCGCTATGACCGGGCGTGACCGAGCCCCGCGTGCCTAGAGCAGGCCACCCACGGAACGAGCCGGGCTCGCGGCCCCCGCTACAACGGCCGCCCGCGCGTGCCTAGACCAGGCCACCCACCGAGCGAGCCGGGCTCGCGGCCGCAATGGCCGTCGCTCGAGCTGCCGATCACGCCGCCGTATCCGCCGATGGAGGCGAAGCTCGTCGAGGCCATTCCGGCTGGTCAGGGCTGGCTCTTCGAGCCGAAGTGGGACGGCTTCCGGTGCCTGGCCTTCCGCGACGGCGACACCGTGGTGCTGCAGTCCAAGGCCGGCCAGCCACTGACGCGCTACTTCCCCGAAGTCGCCGCAGCCGTGCGCAAGCTCGCGCCGCACCGCTTCGTCCTCGATGGGGAGGTCGCCGTGCCGGTGGACGGCGAGTTCGCCTTCGACGCGCTGCTGCAGCGCATCCATCCTTCGGACAGCCGCGTGCGGAAGCTGGCCGCCGAGACGCCGGCGATCTTCCTGGTCTTCGATCTGCTGGTCGATCCCGACGGCCGCGCGCTCGTCAACGAGAGCCTGGCCGACCGGCGGTCGAAGCTCGAAGCCTTCGCGGCCCGCCAACTCACCGAGAGCGGCGACGTGAGGCTGTCACCGGCGACGACCGACCGCAGCGTCGTCGACGGCTGGTTCGACAACATGGCGGGTCTCGGGCTCGACGGCGTGATGGCCAAGCGCCTGGACGCCGCCTACGCATCCGGTGAGCGCACCGCGATGCAGAAGATCAAGCGCATGCGGACAGCCGACTGCGTCGTCGGCGGCTTCCGCTGGGCGACCGGCCAGCGCGTGGTCGGCTCGCTCCTCCTCGGACTCTACGACCAGGAAGGCCTGCTCCACCACGTCGGGTTCACGTCGAGCTTCAAGGCGACCGAGAAGGCCGCCGTGCTCGCCAAGGTTGAACCGCTCATGGGTGGTGAAGGCTTCAGCGGCAACGCGCCGGGCGGACCGAGCCGCTGGTCGACGGAGCGCACGGGGGAGTGGGAGCCACTTGCGCCGGCCCTCGTCTGCGAGGTCCGCTACGATCACTGGAGCGGCGACCGCTTCCGTCACGGCACGACGTTTCTACGCTGGCGTCCGGACAAGGCTCCGCGCCAGTGCACGTTCGACCAGATTCCCGGACGGGCGCGAGCCCGAAAGCACGCCTCGTAGTGCGGGTGTACGATGCCCGGTATCGTTGCGTGATTCGTCAGGGTGACGCGCCGTAATTCGACGAACGAATCGAAATCTCCGCTGTACCCATCCAAGAGGGAAAGGGCCAAGCAGCAAGCAAGGAGCACACTCCATGAGCACGATCACGACCAAGGACGGCACGCAGATCTACTACAAGGACTGGGGTAGCGGACAGCCTGTCGTCTTCAGCCACGGCTGGCCGCTGAGCGCGGACGCCTGGGAAGACCAGATGTTGTTTCTGGGCGGCCGCGGCTACCGCTGCATCGCCCATGACCGCCGCGGCCACGGCCGCTCGAGCCAGCCCTGGAATGGCAATGACATGAACACCTACGCCGACGACGTCGCGGCGCTGGTCGAAGCGCTCGATCTGAAAAATGCGATCCATGTCGGCCACTCCACGGGCGGCGGCGAAGTGGCCCGCTACATCGGCCGCCACGGCACGAAGCGTGTGGCCAAGGCCGTCCTGATCAGCGCGATCCCACCGCTGATGCTGAAGACGGCCGCCAATCCCGGCGGCCTGCCGATCGAGGTGTTCGACCAGCTCCGCGCCGGCGTTCTCGCCGACCGCTCGCAGTTCTTCAAAGACCTCAGCGCGCCGTTCTACGGCGCCAACCGGCCGGGCGCCAAGGTCTCGCAAGGCCTGCGCGACTCGTTCTGGCTCCAGGGGATGCAGGCCGGCCTCAAGGCCGTCTACGACTGCATCAAGGTGTTCTCCGAGACCGACCACGGCGAGGATCTGAAGAAATTCGACGTGCCCACCCTGATCGTTCATGGTGACGACGACCAGATCGTACCGATCAGCGACTCGGCCCTGCTCTCGTCCAAGATCGTCAAGGGCGCCACGCTGATCGTCTATCCGGGCGCGCCGCACGGACTGTGCTCGACCCACAAAGATCGGGTCAACGCGGATCTGCTGACTTTCTTCGGCGCGTGAGGGAGCGCCAGCGCTGGGGGTGTCCCGGCACAACGCCGGGACGCCATCGATGCTCCGGCGGGCCTTCAGCGGGCGGCGATGCGCGCGGCCAGGCGCGCCGCCTGCGCGTTCGACGGCATGACGGCAACCCCGGCGCCACGCAGGCGGGAAACCTGGGCGCTGCGATTCTGAGGATCGGCGTCGGTGCCGGTGACGCTCGCCACCACGGCGAGTGCGGCGCCGCGCTGGCCCGCCTGATCCCGCGCCGCTTCGATCGCGAGCAGCAGCTCGCCGGCTGGATCGGCGTGAGCGCCATAGCCGAGGACGACGTCGAGTAGCAGCACGGCGGTCGCGGGATCGGCCGCCTCCCGCGCGATCCACTCGCGCCGCACGGCGCCGTCGATCATGGGATGGGGCCGGCCGACCGTGAAGATGTCCTCCCCCAGGTCCACGACGCGATGACCGCTACCAGTGCCGGTCACGCCCGGCGCCACGTCACCGAGCGTGGCGTCGAGGATCGAACGCGCCTCCCAGGCCAGCGTACCGCCCGAGTAGACGCCGCGGACGAAGCGCTGCTCCGGTCGTCGTCCGCGCCGAGCTTCGCTCGCGACGCGCGCGAGCTCCGCGTCGGGAACGGTGAAGGCCACCGGGTGATGCTTCTCGCCACGGGCGAGCGCGACGGCGTCGCGCGCGCAATCTTCCAGCGAGGCCGTTCCCGAGCCGACGAAGTGCATCGCGCACGGCTTGCCGACGCGTTCGATCTGCGACTCGAGACGCCTGGCTACGGTCGCGCCGGGCGGCTTGCCGATCACGCAGACGACTGACGTGCCGGGATCCGCCGCGAGCGCCTCCAGCGCCTGCTCCATCGCGAGACCGCCGACGGCATCGCTCAGGTCGCGGCCGCCCACGCCGATGACGTGGGACACGCCCTCTCCGCACCGCGCGATCACGCTCATGACTTCCTGAGCGCCCGTTCCCGAGGCCGCCGCGATGCCGATGCGGCCACGGGGCACGGCGTTGGCGAAGCCGAGCGGCACGCCGTTCACCACCGCCGTCCCGCAATCCGGGCCCATGAGCATGAGTCCGCGCTCGCGGGCGAACCGCTTCAGCTCGATCTCCTGATCGATTGGCACGTTGTCGCTGAAGAGCATGACGTGCAAGCCGGCGCGGAGCGCCCGGCGGGCCTCGGCGGCGGCGTAGAGGCCAGGAATGGAGATCAGCGCGACGTTCGCGTCGGGGACTGCGCGCAACGCGGACGCCAGCGTCCGCGGTCGGGGCGTCGCGCCGTATCCGCCCCCCGTGGTTGCACGGCCGGTGAGCGCGGCGCGGGCCGCGCCCTCGGCCTGCCGCGCGCTCGCCTCGTCGGCGGCGACGACCGCGATGACGAGATCGGGCGGCCCCGCCGCCTCGCCGGCCGCCGTGAGGAGCCCGGCGTCCTGCATGAGAACCCGGTTCTGCGGCGTGCCCATCATGGCCGCGGCGCGCGCGACACCGGGCACGCTCTCGAGATCGCGCGTGAGCCGCATCAGCGTGACGGAGTCGTGGTAGGCGCTCGGCCACACGAAGTTGAAGGCGCGCATTCGGTAGCTCAGCGAGCGGGGGCGACGGCGTCGAGCATGGCGCGGACCTTGTCGAGCGAGAACGGCTTGTCGAGCACGGCGTCGGGAACGAGGCCGTCGCGGCCCTTCCTGGCCGCGTCATCCCACCCCGTCATGAAGACGACCGGCAGCTTGGGCCACCGGGCCCGAACGTGGCGAAGGACGTCCCAGCCCGAGGAGTCGGGCATGACCACGTCCGTGAAGACGACGTCGACGGGCGCGGCCGCCAGCGCGGCCTCCACACCGGTCCCGCTGGCCAGCGTGACCACGTCGTGGCCGAGCGAGCGGAAGACGCTGCCGAGCAGAAACCGCATCGGTTCCGCGTCGTCGACGACGAGGATCCTCACTTCGGAGGCGTGATGTTGTAGGACTTCAGCTTGCGGTAGAGGTGGCTGCGCTCGATGCCGAGCCGCTCGGCCGTGCGCGTCATGTTCCACTCGCTCGCGCGCAGCTCGGCCAGGATGTAGGCGCGCTCGAAGTTGTCGCGCGCCTCACGCAGCGAGCGCTCGCGGGCGTCACCGGCCACCGCCTCCTTGGGCCGGACGGGCGGCGGCAGGTCCTCGACGCCGATGACGTCGCGGGGCGACATGATCACCAGCCGCTCGACCAGGTTCCGCAGCTCGCGCACGTTGCCGGGCCAGTCGTAGGCCAGCAGGTACGCGAGGGCGTCGCCGGAGAGGGTTTTCACGCGCTTGCCGTTTTCCGCGCAGAAGACCCGGACGAAGTGGTCGACGAGCTGCGGCAGGTCGTCTTGTCGCACGCGAAGCGCCGGCACCTCGATGGGAATGACGTTGAGCCGGTAGAAGAGGTCCTCCCGGAAGCGTCCGGCCGCGATGAGGGACTGCAGATCGCGGTTGGACGCGGCGATCACCCGCACGTCCACCTTGATGGTCTCGCGGCCGCCGACGCGCTCGAAGGCCTGCTCCTCGAGCGCGCGGAGCACCTTGGCCTGGGTCTTCACGCTCATGTCGCCGATCTCGTCGAGGAAGAGTGTGCCGCGATCGGCCAGCTCGAAGCGGCCGCGCCGCCGGGCGAGCGCGCCCGTGAAGGCGCCCTTCTCGTGGCCGAACAGCTCCGACTCGATCAGCTCCTCGGGGATGGCCGCGCAGTTCACCTCCACGAAGGCGTGCTCGTGCCGACTGGACATCGCGTGGATCGCCCGCGCCACCAGCTCCTTGCCGCTGCCGTTCTCGCCGTAGATGAGGACGCGCCCGTTGGTGGGAGCGGCGGTTGCGATCTGCTCGCGCAGCGCGCGGATCACCGTGCTCTCGCCGATGATCTCCGAGCGCTCGCCCAGCCGCTCCTTGAGCGTCTGGTTCTCGTGCTCGAGGCGTGGTGCCGTGGCCGGAGATCATCACGACGGTGGCATCGGGCCGCAGGCGCTTCATCTCGGCCAGCGTCTCGAGGCCGTCGCGGCCGGGCATCCAGATGTCCAGGAACACGAGGTCGGGCACCTCGTCGGCCAGCAGGGCGACGGCGTCGTCTCCGGTGCCGACGGCGGTCACTCGATACCCCTCGTCCTCGAGGACGCCGCGGAGTGTCGACTGGATCGCCGGCTCGTCGTCGACGATCAAAATATGCTCACCGGCCATCCACACGCTCCTCGCGCCGCCTCAGGCGGAGCGGCGCTGGCGCGCCGAAGATGTGCTCACCGGCCACGGGCTAGGCCTCCACCGGCGCGGCGGAGCGCGAGACCGGCAGGTCGACCACGAACCGGCAGCCGTGAGGCGCGTTGTCCTCGACGTGGATCAGCCCGCCGTGCTCGGTCACGATCTCGTGGACGATGGGCAGGCCGAGCCCCATGCCGCCCGCCTTCGTCGAGAAGTACGGCTGGAAGAGCTTGTCCTTGTCCTCGGAGCTGATGCCCGGCCCGGTGTCGCTGACGACGATGAGCACGCGTCCGGCGCCCTCGGCGTGGGTCAGCTCGACGTCGACGTGGCCGGCGCCGCCGACCGCCTCCACCGCGTTGTCCACGAGGTTCATGATGGCGCGCCGGAACTGATCGGGATCGACGTCGAGCAGAGGCAGATCGGCCGGCGCCCGTGTGTTGATGAGCAGCCTCGGATGCGATTCTCGATAGAGCCCGACCACGGCCTCGACGATCGGACGAACGTCGGTCGGACGCGGCGCGGGCGCCGGCATGCGGGCAAAGCGCGAGAACTCGTCCACCAGCCGCTTGAGGCCGTCGACTTCCTGGATGATCGTCTGGGTGCACTCCGTCACCAGCTGCTGCTGCTCGTCGCCAGGGACGCGGACCAGTCGCCGGCGCAGCCGCTGGGCCGACAGCTGAATCGGCGTCAGCGGGTTCTTGATCTCGTGCGCGATGCGCTGGGCGACCTCGCGCCAGGCGGCCAGCCGCTGGGCCTTCAACAGCTCGGTGAGGTCGTCGAAGACGATGACCATGCCGGCGTACTCGCCTTCGGTGCCGCGGAGCGTGGTGCCCGAGGCGAGCAGCGAGACCCGGGCACCATTGCGGCGCAGCTGCAGCGCCTGCTCCACCGTCGCCGCCCGGCCGCGCTGGATGCGCTGGGCAAGCGCGACGACCTCACGGAGGTCGTGGCCGGCAAAGACCTCGTCGATGGACCGCCCGACCATGGTGTGCTCGTTGAGCCCGAACATCGTGGCCGCGGCCCGGTTCACGGTCGTGATGCGGCTCTGCGGATCGAGGGACACGACGCCGGTGGTGATCGCCTCCAGCACCGTCTCCATGTAGCGGCGGCGGTCCTCGAGCTCGGTGTGCTTGTCCTGGAGGTCGAGATAAGCCTCCTCCAGGCGCCGCTTCGATTCCGAGAGATCGTCCGTCATGCGGTTGAACGACTGGACGAGGACCCCGATCTCGTCATCCGCCCGGGCGTGGACCTTGTAGGCCAGGTTGCCGGCCGCCACCTCGCGCGTGCCCTCCGCCAGCTCGGCGATCGGGCCGGTGATGCCGCGGGCCAGATAGAACCCGAACCACACGAACGAGAAGACGACGATGAGCGTCATCAGGAGGAAGAGCAGGATGTAGATGCCCTTGACCGGATTCTTCACGAGCTTGAGCTGCTTGTACTCCTGGAACGATTGCTCGATGCCGCGGATCTTTGCCTCCAGCCGCTCGGTGACGTGGGTGCCGACGACGACGGCGCCGACCACGCGCCGGTTCGCGTCGCGGGTGACGACGGGCACGATAGCCTCGATGAGGTCACCCGAGCTCAGCTCCCGCACCGTGGTGACGGCCTGCCCGCCCAGTCCGAGCCGCAGCTGGCTCTCGTTGACGTCGCGCGTAGGCAGGTCGCCGAGGCCGGAGTCCTTGACGTGGACCAGCTCCTGGCCACCCGGTGCGAAGACCGTGAGCGCGGCCAGACCGAGCTGCTCCTGCTGCTCGACGAGGTAGGCGGCCAATGCCTCTCGCCGCGACTCCCCGAGCAGGCTGTCGCGGTCGATGACGCGGGCCACGTGCTGCGCGTGGCGAAGCGCGGTGGCCTGGAGGTTCTGATAGTACGTCTGGGCGACGGCCAGCGCCTGATCGAGCGGCCGTTCGACCTGAGGTTTGAACCAGCCCTCGATCGACTTGTTGATGAAATTCGACGCGATGATGAAGATCAGGACGGCCGGCGCCAGCGAGAGGGCCAGGAACGCCAGTACCAGCTTCGTCTTGAACTTGGCGCCGATCAGCTGCTGGCGGCGTTCGAACCACAGCTTGACCAGGTTGCGGATCAGCAAGACCAGCAGGAGCAGGAACACGATCAGATTCAGGTTGAAGAGGGCGAAGACGACGATGTTGGAGGCGAGCGGGAGCTGGGGCACCCGCATCTCGAAGTTGACGGCGGTGGCGGCGGCGGCGAGGAGGAGCAGCGCCCCGATGACGAGGAGGTTGCGGCGACGCCGGCTCTGCTCGGTCAGTAAGGGCATGGTTGTAACGAGGTTTGGAGGTCCGTCATTGGATCCGCCGGATCGTCCGGAAGTCTGACTGCAAGAAGGTCTGCTCGGCCGTGCCGGCCATCCGCGCCACGAAGGTGTTCTCGCCGTTCAGCGCACTCTCGGCCCGGACACGGACGTAGATCACGTCGTCGGGCTCCAGGCTGGAGGCCGGCATCAGCTTGACCGAGCGCGCTTCCGAGAGCACGCGCTGAGCGTCGCGGAGGTCGCGCGTGGAGTACATCGGGCGCGTCTCACCCTTGAGGAACGTGATCCTGTACTCCTTGGTGACGACGTTGTACGTGAGGTGGCGCTCGACGACCTTGCTGACGAGGAGGCGATCGCGCCACATCCGGTTGTACTGCCAGAGCTCGATCGTGAAGCGGATGAAGGCCGGGATGCCGCTCTCGATACCCTCGTGATACCCCGGCGCGACTGTGCCGAGCACGGCCAGCGCCACCGTCACCTCGTGATCGTTCAGGTAAACTTCCAGGTCACCGATGCGCAGCTCAGCGCGCGCGGGCACGGTGAGCGTCAGCGCCCCCAGCAGCCAGACGAGCCCCAGACATCTCCCAGGCATACGGCGGCGAGGCCATTATAGCTTCCCAAGACGGTGCTGGCGTCCTGTCCGGGGAGTCGCGCAGGTATCGGAGGGGACGGCTCGTCCCCTCCGGTCTGGTTAGATCGCGGCGGGAGCGGGCACCAGCCGCCCGGGGAACGGGGCCGGTTCGAGGGCGGCCACGCCGGCGGCGCGGCGCTCGAGGCCGAGCGCGCGCTGAATCGCCACCACGAGCTCGAAGTTGAGCGCGTGGCCGGCGTTGCGCGCGATGACGTGGCCGACGATCGGCCGTCCCAGGAGGGCGAGATCACCGATGAGGTCGAGCACCTTGTGGCGAACGAACTCGTCGCGGTATCGGAGGCCGTTCAGCACGCCACGCTTGCCCACACCGATCGCATTTTCGAGCGAAGCACCCCGGGCCAGCCCACGCTTGCGCAGCGCCCCGAGGTCCTTCAGGAAGCCGTACGTGCGGGCAGGGGCGAAGTCCTCGATGAACATCTTCTCCGTCGGCGTGCACGTGAGCGCCTGGGTGCCGATGGCGGGGTGGTCGTTGTCGAGGGTGTAGCTGATCCGGAACGCGTCGGACGGCACGATCTGGATCCAGCGCCCACCGTTGCCGGCTCCGATCGGATACGGGATCACGACCGGGCGTCGTGGCGCGGATTGCTCCGTGCGCCCGGCGTGCATCAGCAGCGTGACGAAGGGCTTGGCGCTGCCATCGACGGCCGGGATCTCCGGGCCGTCCACATCGATGGAGAGATTGTCCAGACCGAGGCCGGCAGCGGCCGCCATCAAATGCTCGACCGTCTGGATCCTCGTCCCGTTGCGCCCCACCGTGGTGGCGTAGTGGCTGTTCACCACGCTCTCCACCGTCGCTGGGACGGGCTCGTCGTGGTCCTTCGTGCGGAAGGTGATCCCCGAGTTCGCGGGGGCGGGCGCGATCGCGATCCGTGCGAGCTTGCCCGAGTGAAGACCGACGCCTTCCAGGGTCACCGGCTTCCGGATCGTCCGCTGGTGCATGGCCGGCGTAGGTGGGAGCAACGGCGGTGCCATACCCTGGAAACCAAGCTAAGTGGCTGTTTTACAAGACAACTTAGGGGCGGGGCTGAACAACTTACACAGCGACTTCTGTTGTGGTTATGACACGCTGGAATGCCTCACTGTCTCCTCCTTGCTACACATCGACGACGAGCCTCACGTCGTGGATGCCAGCGTTTTCGATCACGCTCACGCCGTGGAGCGTTGCCGCCTTCACGACCGTGCCGGCGCTGTGTCGAGCGAGGTCGATCGGCTCGCCGTGCAGGACACTATGAATAAGCCGCTCGGAGAGTGTGTCGACGTCCACGCGCCGGACCGCGAAGCCTTCGATCTCGTGCACGTAGAGGCACTCGTTGATGAAGCTCACCAGTAGCGTCTCGAGACTGTCGCCCTGCGCGCGCACCTCGCGGCTCTCGCGGGCCTCGACGCCCTCGGGGGTGATCGCGAGCGCCAGCACGCCGAGCGCAGCTCGGGCAAAGGCTTCGGCCCGCGTCGGGCCCCAGGCGTGCACGCCCACGTCGGCCTCGACGTCGAAGTAGTCGTAGCCTGCCAACTCAGCCATCGCGCCTGACGGCACCCGAGAGGTCGCCGAACACGAACTGGAGCACGGCGACGATCGCCGGCCCGGCCGTCTCCGTTCGCAGGACGCGAGGCCCGGCGCTCGCGGTCCACCAGCCGCGCGCCTTCGCCGCCTCGACCTCGCTGCGCGCGAGCCCACCCTCGGGCCCGATGAGCACACGTAACGCTCGCGGGGAGCGAACGCGCTGGAGGACGTCGGCGAGCGGGGGCGCCTCGCCTTCCCACATGCAGACCGCGAGATCGGCGTCCTCGGGATCGAGGCCGTCGGCGAATGGCCGCGGTGTCTCGACCGCGGGCACGACGGAGCGCCCGGACTGCTTGGTGGCTTCCTTGGCCACGCGCTGCCATCGGCGAGCACGCTCGCGCCACCGACTCGGCTCCAGCCGCACGATCGTGCGCTCGGTGATCACGGGGAGCACGCGGGCCACGCCGAGCTCGGTAGCGGCGCGAACGATCTGCTCCATCTTGTCGCCCTTCGGAATGCCCTGGACGAGCGTCACGACGACGGGCGACTCCGCTCGGCTGGCGGCCACGCCGACGATCGTGCCGGTGGCGGTTTCCGCGAGCGTTTCGAGCCGGACGGTGTAATCGCTGCCACGGCCATCTCCGGCGATCACGAGGTCGCCGGGCACGAGGCGTAGCACCGCTGCCATGTGGCGACTTTCCTCGTTATCGAAGGCGACGCGATCCCCGTCGATCCGCTCGGGAGCGATGGTGAAGCGACGCACGCTCAGCGAGTGCGCCGCAGCGCGAGCGTCGTCCAGCCGTCGATGGACGTGACGTCGGCGCCGAAGAACCCGTGGCGGCCCAGCTCGGCCTCGACCGTCGCGGCTTCGGCATCGAGCAAGCCGCCGAGGACCAGGCGCCCGTTCGGCGCGACGTGGCGCGCGTACGACCGTGCCAGGCGGAGGTGCGCGGCCGAGAGGAGGTTGGCCAGGACGAGCGGCGCGGGCTCGCCCGTGACGGCGGCGGCATCGGCAACCCGGCAGGTGAGGCGTTCGGCCACGGCGTTCAGCGCGGCATTCGCGCAGGCGGCGCCGATCGCGTCGGGATCCTCGTCCACGGCGAGGACGCGAGCCACGCCGAGGCGCGCGGCGGCGATGGCGAGGATGCCCGAACCGGTGCCGAGATCGATTGCCGACGCGGGCGCGCTGGACTCGACGATCCTCTCGAGCTGCACGAGGCAACCGGCGGTCGTACCGTGATGCCCGGTGCCGAAGGCCCGTGCCGGCTCGATCACCAGCGTCACGCGTCCGGGCTCGCGCGCGCCCGACTCCCACGGCGGGACGACCAGAAAGCGCGTACCGATGGGAAGCGGACGGAAGTGCGCGCGCCAGGCCTCGCCCCAGTCGGCGTCGGCCAGCGCGGTGATGGTCGGGGCGTCGGGCGCCGCGAAGCCGAGCGCGCGAAGGCCGTCGGCATAGGCCCGGACGCGCGCGGCGAGCGTCGAGGCCTCCGAGTGCGCGGAAAAGAACGCGCGGAGGGTGGGCGCGCCACCCGCCACCTCCTCTTCGACCACGCCGAGAGCGCCGAGCTCCCACAGGAAGTTGGTGAGCGCCTCGGCGACCTCGTCGGGAGCGGGGACGGCGAGCTCCCAGTATCCGGCGGACATCAGTCGAGGAGCTTCTTCATCCGCTCCAGGAAGGCCGAGATCAGCGGCGTGCCGTGACCCTTCGACGCCGCGTCGAAGGCTTCCAGCGCCTCGCGTTGCTTGGCGTTGAGCTTCTGGGGCACCTCGAGCACGAGCCGATAGCACGAGTCACCATGGCCGCGCTCGCGGAGTCGCGGCATCCCCTTGCCCCTGATCTTCAGGAGCTGGTGGGGCTGGCTGCCGGCCGGGACCTTGAGCTTCGCCGTGCCGTCGAGGACGGGGACGTCCAGCTCCGCGCCGAGCGCGAGCTGTGCGAAGGTCACCGGCAGCTCGCAGTAGAGATCGGCGTTCTTGCGCGCGAAGAGGTCGTGCTCGGCGATACGCACGAGCACGTAGAGGTCGCCGGCCGGTCCGCCCTGGTGACCGCTCGAGCCCTCGCCACTGATCCGCATCTGCATCCCGTCCTCGATACCGGCGGGAATCTTGATCTGGAGGACACGCTCGGCTCGTACGCGGCCTTCACCCCGGCACTGCGGGCAGGGCTTGCGATTGAGCTCGCCCTCGCCCCGGCACTTGGGACAGGTGCGGGCCACCGTGAGGAACCCCTGAGAGAGTCTGACCTCACCGCGGCCGTGGCAGACATCGCAGGTCACCGGTTGGCTGCCGGCCTCCGCGCCCGTGCCCGCGCATGCCTCGCACACCTCCAGCCGTGGAATCTGGACCTTGGTCTCGAGCCCGCGGGCGGAGTCCTCCAGCGTGATCTTCAGCTCGTACTGGAGGTCCTCGCCGCGCCCGGCGCGGCTGCGGCGCCCGCGGCCGCCGCCGGCGAAGAAGCTCTCGAAGATGTCCTCGAAGAGCGTGCCGAAGCCCTGGCCGAAGTCCACGCCGCCCAGACCGGCGACGGTCCCGAAGCGATCGTACTGCGCGCGCTTGTCGGGATCGGAGAGCACGGCGTAGGCCTCGCTCGCCTCCTTGAAGCGGTCCTCGGCCTGCTTGTCGCCGGGATTGCGATCGGGGTGGTATTGCATGGCGAGCTGGCGATACGCCTTCTTGAGCTCCGCGTCGCCGGCCGTGCGCGGGACGCCGAGGATCTCGTAGTAGTCGCGGGGCACGCTTACGCGGCGTCCTCGTCGGGAGCGACGGCGACGGCAACCTGGGCCGCCCGGAGCACGCGGTCGTGCAGCAGATAGCCGGGCAGGATCTCCGCGACCACGGTGTTGGGTGACGCGTCGGCGCTGACCACCCGCGCCGTGGCCTCGTGCCGGGTGGGATCGAACGGCTGGCCGAGCGCGGAGTAGCGCTTGACGCCGGCACGCTCCAGGACGCGGAGCAGCTCGCGCTGGATGAGCTCGACACCCTCGACCACCTTGGCCGCGTCGCGATTGCCGCGGGCCGCCTGGAGGGCACGGTCGAAATTATCGACGATGGGAATGAGGTCGCGGAGGAGGGACTCGGTCGCGTAGCGCGTGTACTCCTCGCGGTCGCGCTGGGCCCGCCGTCGCATGTTGTCCATCTCGGCCAGGGCGCGCAGGAGCCGATCCTGCTTCTCGTCGAGGTCCCGCTTGATGGCCGTGACGTCGACTGCCGCGTCGACTTGCTGGTTCGGGTTCTGGCCGGAAGTCGCGTCGCTCATGACGGGAGATAGAGGTCCTGGCGGACGCGAATGAGCGCGTCGGTCACCTGCCGCGCGGTCTCGGCGACGACCGAGATCACCTCCGGGTAGGGCAGGCGGCGGGGGCCGACGACCCCGAGGATGCCGAGGACCTGATCACGGTAGAGATAGGTAGAGGTGATCAGCGTGCACTCGCGCATCTCGGCGAACGGGTTTTCCTCGCCGATGGTGACCCGCATGCCCTCGTCCTCGGCCAGCGTGGCCATGAGGTCGGCCAGACGCTCCTTCTGCTCGAACGTCCTCAGCAGGCCGCGCGTGGTCTCGATGTCCCAGAACTCCGGGTGGTCGAGCATGTTGATGGCGCCGCTGACATAGAGCGTGCGGCCGCGCAGCATGGCGACGATCTGCTCGGTGATCCCGCGCGCTCGCGTGTGCAGCGCATCGAGGGGATCGGCCGGCGTCGTCTCCATCTCGATGATCTCGGTCACCGTCCGGCCGCCGAAGCGGCGGGTGAGCTCGCGGCCGAGCTTCCGCACCTCCTCGGGCGCCTGCGGGGGCTCGAGCGTGAGGGGGCGTGCGGTGACCCAGCCGGAATCGGTGACGAGCACGGCGAGCGCGCGGTGCTCCTCGAGCGGGATCAGCTCGACACGGGCGATGGTCGTGCGCTTCAGCGGCGGCGCCAGGAGCAGGCCCGTCATCTTGGTCACCGCGGACAGGTGGCTCGACGTGCGCTCCATGTAGCTGTCGATCCCTGAGCCGCGAGCGCGGGCGTCGGCCACGCGGGGACTCGCCGACGGCTTGGGGAACGAGTCGACGTAGAGGCGGTAGGCCTTATCGGTCGGGACGCGCCCCGCGCTGGCGTGCGGCTGGGCGAGGTACCCCTCTTCCTCTAGGTCCGCCATGACGTTGCGCAGCGTCGCCGGCGACAGCCCGGGAAAATGCCGGCGCGCGAGCGCACGCGAGCCCACCGGCTCGGCGGTATCGATGTACTCGCGGATGAGGGCGATCAGGACGTCGCGGTGTCGCGCATCCATCCGATTTTTTTGTAACAATCCGAGCCGGTGAAGTCAAGGTTGCTCCCGGCGCGCGGCGTGGTCAGAGCAACTCCACGAAGAGCGCGTCGGAGAGCAGGAATCCCTCTTCGCTGAGCCACGCCCGGCCGTGCTCGACGATCAGGAGGCCGCGCTCGCGCCAGGTCTGCACGCGGCGCGCGAGGGCGGGGTCGGCGGCAGCGCGCTCCACCAGGTGCGTGGCGGGGACGCCGTCGACCGTGCGGAGTCCGAGGATCAGGCGCTCGCCGAGCGCCTGGCGCTCAGTCAGTCGTTCGGACGTGTCGATGGGCAGCCGGCGCTCCTCGACGAGAGCGCAATAACGCGCCAGAGGCTTCGTGTTGCCGTAGCGAACGTCGCCGACGAAGCCGCAGCCGCCGGGCCCTGCAGCGAGGTACTCGGCGCGTCGCCAGTAGATCTGGTTGTGGCGAGAGCGAAAGCCTGGTCGCGCCCAGTTCGAGATCTCGTAGTGCTCGAAGCCGCGCTCGCCGGCCGCGTCGCACAGCCCACGGTACTGCGCGACGGTCGTCTCCTCGGCGGGAACCGGCGGCGCGCCCGTCGCGCCCCACAGGCTTCCGGCGTCGAGCATGAGACCGTACGCCGACACGTGATCGGGCTGCCAGTCGAGCACGCCGGCGAGGCCACCGCGCCACCCGCCGACGTCGAGGCCGGGCAGGCCGTACATCAGATCGACGCTGACGTTGTCGAAGCCGGCCTCGCGAGCCGCCACGAAGGCGGCGCGGGCGCCGCGCGCGTCGTGAAGCCGACCGAGGACGGGCAGGATCGTGTCGTCGAGCGATTGAACACCCAGGCTCACGCGGTTGACGCCGGCGCCTCGATAGGCGCCGAGCTTCTCTCGGGTGACGCTTTCCGGGTTGCACTCGACCGTGATCTCGACGTCCGCGGCCACGGCAAAGCCGTCACGGATGGCGTCGAGGATCACAGCAAGCTCGTCGGGCTCGAGCAACGAGGGTGTGCCCCCGCCGAGAAACACCGTCGCGATCTCCGGCCGTCGCTGATAGAACGGCGCCGCTCCAATCAGACCGACCTCGATGACGACGCTGTGGACATAACCCTCCACGCTCGCCCGATCCTCGAGCGGCGCCGTGTTGAACGAGCAGTAGTAACACCGCTTCCTGCAGAACGGGACGTGGATGTAAAACCCGAGCTCTCTCCCGGCCGGGACCGCATCCGCCAGCGCCCCGTATGGTGAGGTCGTCGGAAGCAGATCCGGTGCCGCGGTCCTGGGTGGGGGCGCGGGTGACCCTGCGAAACCCGTTTCCTCCGGGTAGGGCTGCGCGCCGTGTGGAGATGGGGATCGCGTCTGCGTATTCATCGCCTGACGCACGCGGTCGAGCAGGGTCGCCCGTGCCCCCGCCCGGTGACCATGACTACGGGATGTACTTGCCGAGGCGCCACCAGCGGAGCCAGTGGCGGTCGCTGTCCCACGACCAGTAGATCAGGAAGGCCTTGCCCTTGATCTTCTCCCTCCGCACGAACCCCCAGTACCGACTGTCCTGCGAGTTGTCGCGGTTGTCGCCCATCACGAAGTAGGAGTCGGCGGGGACGCGCGTCGGATCACAGCCGTAGGCATACCCGCAGTACGCCTGGCCGCTGTGGGCGAACGGCGGCGGTCCGGGCTTGACGTAGGGCTCGACCAGCCGATTGCCGTTGACGTAGACGTCGTGGCCGCGGATCTGAACCTGGTCGCCCGGCGTGGCCACGATGCGCTTGATGAAGTCCCGCTTCTCGTCTTGAGGATACTTGAACACGATGATGTCGCCGCGGTGCGGGCTGCGCAGACCAGGCAGCCGCCATTCCGTGAACGGGATCTCGGGGCCGTAGAGGAACTTGTTCACGAGGATGTAATCGCCGACGAGCAGCGTGTCCATCATCGATCCGGACGGAATCGTGAAGGCCTGGACCACCAGCGTGCGGATGACGAGGGCGAGCAGGACGGCGATGACGATCGCCTCGCCATACTCCCGGACGAGCGACTTCCGGGGCCGCCTGGGTACGGCCCCGGTCGCGGTCTGGCCGTCGGTTTCGGGGGCCCCCGGCACGGGGACGCGAACGTCCGTCGCCTGGAACTCCGCCTTGCGCTCGTCCACTCTCAGCTCTTCAGCACGGTCAGGAACGCTTCCTGGGGGACTTCCACACGCCCGACTTGCTTCATGCGTTTCTTGCCTTCCTTCTGCTTTTCGAGCAGCTTCCGCTTGCGCGTGATGTCGCCGCCATAGCACTTGGCGGTCACGTTCTTGCCCATCGCCTTCACCGTCTCGCGCGCGATCACGCGACTGCCGATGGCCGCCTGGATGGCCACCTCGTAGAGCTGACGGGGGATCACGCCTCGTAGCTTCTCGACGAGCGCCTTGCCCCGCTCGTAGGCCTTCTCGCGGTGGACGATGATGGACAGCGCGTCCACCGGGTCGCCGTTGAGGAGGATGTCGAGCTTGACGAGGTCGGACGGCCGGAAGTCGGTGAACTCGTAGTCGAACGAGGCATAGCCCTTGGAGATCGACTTCAGCTTATCGTAAAAATCCACCACGATCTCGGACAGCGGGAAGTCGAAGCGGATGTGCACGCGCTTGCCGAGGTACTCCAGGCTCTTGTGCTCGCCCCGCTTCTCCTGGGCCAGCTTGTAGATCGTCGTCATGAATTCGGTCGGCACGTAGACGGAGGACTTCACGTAGGGCTCCTCCATCTGCTCGATGCGGTCCGGCGTGGGCAGCTTCGAGGGATTGTCGATGTCGAGGAGCTCGCCGGCCGTGGTCAGGATCCGGTACTGAACGGAGGGCGCCGTCACGATGAGCGAGAGGTTGAACTCCCGCTCCAGTCGCTCCTGGACGATCTCCATGTGCAGCATGCCGAGGAAGCCGCACCGGAAGCCATACCCCAGCGCCAGCGACGTCTCCGGCTCGTAGTTGAAGGCCGGGTCGTTCAGGCGGAGCTTCTCGAGCGCGTCGCGCAGCGCCTCGTAGTCGGTGTCCTCGATCGGGTAGAGGCCGGCGAAGACCATCGGCTTGGCGTCGCGGTAACCCGGAAACGCCTCCGCTGTCGGCCGCAGCGCCTCGGTGATCGTGTCGCCGACCTTGGCGTCGGCCACGCGCTTGATCGACGCCGTCAGGTAGCCGACCTGGCCGGCCGACAGCTCCTCGACCGGCCGCATGTCGGGACTGAAGACGCCCACCTGTTGCACGTCGTAGCTCCGCCCGTTCGACATCAGCAGGATGCGCGTCCCCGGCCGTACCCGGCCGTCGCGAAGGCGCACGTAGATGACGACCCCTTGGTAGGAGTCGTAGAACGAGTCGAAGACGAGCGCCTTCAAAGGCGCCTCAGGATCACCCTCGGGCGGTGGGATGCGCCGCACGATCGCTTCGAGCACCTCGGGCACGCCGGTGCCGTGCTTGGCCGAGATGGCGAGCGCCTCGGAGCCGTCGAGGTCGAGCACTTCGGTGATCTGGTCGCGCGTGCCGTCGACGTCGGCGGCGGGAAGGTCGATCTTGTTGATGAGCGGAATGATGTCGAGTCCGGCGTCGGCGGCCAGATAGTAGTTGGCGAGAGTCTGGGCCTCGATGCCCTGGGAGGCATCGATGATCAGGATGGCGCCCTCGCAGGCGGCCAGCGCGCGCGACACTTCGTAGGAGAAATCCACGTGGCCCGGCGTGTCGATCAGGTTGAGCGTGTACTCGGCGCCGTCCCGCGCCCGGTAGAGCAGGCGCACGGTGTGGGCCTTGATCGTGATGCCACGCTCGCGCTCGAGATCCATCGAATCGAGGACCTGATCGACGGCCTTCTTGGCGTCCATCGTGCCGGTCAGCGCGAGGAGTCGATCAGCCAGCGTGGACTTGCCGTGATCGATGTGCGCGACGATCGAAAAATTCCTGATCCGCGCCAGTGTCATAACGTCTCAGTTTAGCACGCCGGCCCCGACCGACCCGGCCTCAGACACCCAGCCGCGCATGGTCGGCGACGACCGCTCCCGGCTCGAGAACCACGTCGGCGCCGATCTCGGCGTGGGCGCCGATGCGGGCGTCCGCGGCGACGACGCAATCGGTGAGGCGTGCCCCCTCGCCGACGCGGACGCCTTCCCAGAGAACCGCGTTCTCGACGCGGGCGCCGGCACCGATCCGGCAGCCGGAGCCGAGCACGGCGCGCGGGCCCACCTGGGCGTCGCGTCCGATCTCGACGCCGTCGCCGACGACGGCCGGGGCCCTGATCCGGTCCTTGGCGCCGCGAACCGCGGACGCCAACCACGCGCCGTCGTGGCGCTCGCCAGGCGGCATGAGCGTCGTCCGCACGCGGCCGTCGAGCAGGTCCATCTGGGCCGCCCGGTAGGCGCTCGGGCTGCCGATGTCGCGCCAGTACGCCGCCATCGTGAAGCCAAAGCACGGCACCCCCTCAGCGATGAGCTGCGGGAAGAACTCGCGTTCGATCGATACGGCTCGTCCGGGCGGGATCCGGCGCAGCAGCTCCCGCCGCCATTGGTCTCGACCAGCCCGTAGGCGCGCGGGTCCGCGACCGGGACGAGGAAGATGGTCGTGCGGGAGCCGCGGGCCTGGTGGAAGCGGCGCATCATCGTGAGATCGGCATCGGTGAGGACGTCGCCATTCAACACGAACACCGTCCCCCGCGTCAGGTCGGCGGCGTTGCGGACGCCGCCGCCGGTGCCGAGGGGCTCCGTCTCGATCACGTAGCGCAGGCGTACACCGAGGTGCTCGGCCTCGCCGAGAGCCTCCCGGACGTCGTCGACGCGGTACGAGCAGGCGAGGATGACGTCGGTGACGCCGTGGTCGCGGAGCAGCGCGAGCTGGTAGGCGAGGAACGGCCGATTCAACAGGGGCACGACCGGCTTCGCGCGCATCAGCGTCAGTGGGCGCAGCCGTGTGCCCTGGCCACCGGCGAGGATGACGGCCTGAGTCGCGTCGGCGCCGCTCACGCGCTCGGATTCCAGGGTTGCGCCTCTTCGATCAGCATCACCGGGATGCCGTCGCGGATCGGGTAGGCCTTGCGGCACGCCGGGCAGATGATGCGCGTCTCTTCGAATCTCAGCTCGCCCTTGCACGCGGGGCAGACCAGGATGGCCTTGAGCTCCTCGTCGATCACGGGGTCACCTCCTCTCCACGTTGCGCTTGAACCAGGCGAGCGTCCGGGCCAGGCCATCGTCGAGCGCGGTTCCCGGCGTCCAACCCAGGATGGTCTTGGCGCGCGTGGCGTCGAGTACGCTGCGCCGCTGCTCGCCCGCGCGCGCCGGCGCGTTCCGGGACGTGGTGCCGACACCCGCCAGCTTCGCCAGCCGCCGGTAGAGCTCGTTGACGGTGGTCTCGAGTCCGGTACCGATGTTCGCGATGCCGGTCGCATCGGAGCGGCCGAGCGCGCGGGCGATCGCGTCGGCCACGTCCTCGACGAAGACGTAGTCGCGCGTCTGCTCGCCGTCGCCGTAAACGAGGCAGGCCTCGCGGGCCAGCAGTCGATGACAGAAGATGGCGATGACGCCGGCCTCGCCGTGAGGGTTCTGGCGCGGACCGTACACGTTCGCCAGACGCAGCGCGAGCGTCGTGCCGCCGGTCAGTCCCGTCCAGCACTCGAGGTAGCGCTCGGCGGCGACCTTGGAGACGCCATAGGGCGACGTCGCCCGGGCCGGGTGATCCTCCGGCGTGGGCAGGACGTCGGTGTCGCCGTAGGCGGCGCCGCCGGTCGAGGTGTACACCACGCGACGGACACCCGCCCGCCGCGCCGCCTCGAGTAAGTTGGCGGTGCCGACGACGTTCACTCCCGCGTCGAAGGCGGGATCGGCGACCGAGCGCGCCACCGCGGCCTGCGCGGCCGTGTGCACGACCGCGTCCGGTCGCTCGGCGGCCACGATGGCGCCCAGATGCGGGCTACGGATGTCGCACACGTGCAGCGTAGCGCCCGGGCTCACGTTGGCGCGACGGCCGGAGCTCAGGTTGTCGACGATGGCGACACGGTGGCCATCGGCGAGCAGGCGGTCCACGACGTGTGAACCGATGAAGCCGGCGCCGCCGGTGACGAGGATCCTCACGCCCCGAGTTTCCGGCGAAACCACTCGAGCGTCAGTCGGAGGCCTTCTTCGGCGTCGACGCGTGGCTCCCAGCCCAGGAGCGCCCGCGCCCGCGAGATGTCCGGCTGGCGGACCTTGGGATCGTCCACCGGCAGCGGCCGGAACACGATCTCACTCTGGGACGACGCCAGGCGAATGATGCGCTTGGCCAGATCGAGGAGCGTCATCTCCTGGGGATTGCCGATGTTCACCGGGTCGTGGACCGTGCTGTTCATCAGCCGCCAGAGGCCCTCGATGAGGTCGTCGATGTACTGGAACGAGCGAGTCTGGGAGCCGTCACCGAAGACGGTGAGCGGCTTGCCGGTGAGGGCCTGGGACATGAACGCGGGAATCGCCCGGCCGTCGTTCAGTCTCATCCTGGGGCCGAACGTGTTGAAGATCCGGACGATGCGGGTGTCCACGCCGTGGGCGCGATGGTACGCCATCGTGATGGCCTCGGCGTAGCGCTTGGCCTCGTCGTACACGCCACGCGGGCCGATGGGGTTGACGTTGCCCCAGTAGTCCTCGCGCTGGGGGTGCACGAGCGGATCGCCGTAGACCTCGGACGTCGACGCGAGGAGAAAGCGCGCGTTCTTCGCCTTGGCCAAGCCGAGCCCCCGGTAGGTGCCGAGTGCGCCGACCTTCAGGGTCTGGATCGGCAGCTCGAGATAGTCGAGGGGCGACGCCGGGCTGGCGAAGTGAAGGATGAGGTCGACCGGGCCGTCGACGCCGATGTACTCGGTGACGTCGTGCCGCACGAACGCGAAGCCGGGCCGGCCGCGCAGGTGCTCGATGTTCTCGACCGAGCCGGTGATGAGGTTGTCCATGCAGACGACCTCGGCGCCCCGGCCGAGAAGGAACTCGCACAGGTGCGAGCCGATGAAGCCGGCCCCGCCGGTGACCAGGACTCGCATCGAGTCAGGCAGGAAGGACGGACCGGCGGCCGACCGAGTGGTACTCGAAGCCGAGCCGACGCATGCGCTCGGGCTCCCACACGTTGCGGCCGTCGAAGACGACCGGCCGACGCATCAGGGCACGCACCCGTTCCAGGTTGAGGAACTTGAACTCGTTCCACTCGGTCACGAGGGCGAGCGCGTCGGCGCCGGTAGCCGCCTCGTAGGCAGAGTCGCAGTAGGTGACGTCGGCCGCCAGCTCCCGGCGCGCATTCGGGATCGCCACCGGGTCGTAGGCCCGGATCCGCGCGCCCAGCGCGAGGAGACGGGAGATGACCTCGACGCTCTTGGCCTCGCGCATGTCGTCGGTGTTCGGCTTGAAGGCCAGGCCGAGCACGGCGATCACCCGGTCGTCGAGCGGCGACAGCGCCTTGGCCATCATGGCCACGAAGTGCTCGGCGCGCTCGCGATTGACGTCGATGGCCGCGCGCAGCAGTCGGAAATCGTATCCGAGCGTGGAGGCGGTGTGCACGAGCGAGTCGGTGTCCTTCGGAAAGCAGCTTCCGCCGTAGCCGAGGCCCGCCTGAAGAAAAGCGTGACCGATGCGGGCGTCGAGGCCGACGGCTTTGATGACCTGAGTGACGTCGGCGCCGGCCAGCTCGCAGATGTTGGCGATCGCGTTGATGAAGGAGATCTTGGTCGAGAGGAACGCATTGGACGCGTACTTGATCATCTCGGCCGAGGGCACGTCGGTGATGATCATCGGCCGCTCGAGCGGCGCGTAGAGCTCGAGCAGCGTCATGGCGACCTGCTGGTTGGGGGCGCCGATGACGATACGGTCGGGCCGCAGGGTGTCCTCGATGGCCGAGCCTTCACGCAGGAACTCCGGGTTGGAGACCACGTCGAACGGCACGCGCTGGCGCTGGTGCCGCGCGATGACGTCGCGGACGAAATCACCGGTTCCCACCGGGACCGTCGATTTGTTCACGATCACGGTATATTTCTCCATCGCCGTGCCGATGGAGGCGGCGACCTGCTCGACCGCGCTGAGGTCGGTCTCGCCGTCGGGCTTGGGCGGGGTGCCGACCGTGATGAAGATGATCAGCGCGCGCCGGACGGCCGCGGCGAGGTCGGTGGTGAAGGCGAGGCGGGCGTCGGCGACGTTCCGGCCGACCATCTCCTCCAGCCCCGGCTCGTAGATCGGCATCTTCCCGGCCTGGAGGGCGGCCACCTTCTCGGGCTGGTTGTCTACACAGACGACGTCGTTGCCAAGGTCGGCGAACACAGCGCCCGTCACGAGACCGACGTAACCCGTCCCCACGACGCAGATGTTCATGCCGGGGAATCATGATACCAGGGTGAGCAGAAAAGGAGCGCCGATTGGAAAGTTGACGCGGCGACTCAGGCCGGCGGATCAGGCCGCGAACGGCCCGTCGTCATCCCCGAGGTCAGGCCCCGGGAGCCCATCCTCGAACTGCTCCCGCGCGTCGCGCATGGCGTCGCTGAGAGAATCGAAGCGGCCGGAGATCGTGATGGTGTTGCTGCTTTCGTCTCGGGCTTTCCACATCCATTCCCGGCGGGTGCGGCCCACCGGCACAAACTGAACCTTCATTCCATCCACAACCGTGCTCCTTCCGCCCGTCTCGCCTGGATGCCCGGGCTGCAGGAGACCGAGTGCAATCGCAGTGCCACGGAGCAGGCCGCTTCGGCGCGCAGCTTCCTGTGCATGGTAGGCCTTACTTTGTGTAGTCGGCGCCATCGTCTGGCTCGGCGGCGCACCACCTGAAGAACACGATCGTGAACGCGATCAGGGGGACGATGCCGGCGGGAACCCACATGAGGATTCCGGCCAGGCGCTGGTCCTCGATGGGCGTCGTGCTCGCGGTCGGATAGAGCACGACCTCGGCGCCCGTGATCATCGCGGCCACCACCGTCATCGGCATCCCGAGGACGAACACGTACAGAATCTGCGCGCCGGGCGGCAGCGCGGGAAGCAGGCGCGAAGGGCTCACCACGGGCCACCACGCGAGCACCGCCGCCGCGACGAGGGTGATGTGGGCCACGACGTGCCAGGGATCGGAGCGGATCATGAGCCCGTACGGTCCGGGCAGGTGCCAGAGGATCAGCGTCGCCGCGTAGACGCCGAGAGCTGTGACCGGCCGCGTGGCCACGGCCATGATCGTCCGCACGCCGCGAGGGGCCAGCAGGCGATCGAGCAGAACCGGCAGCGTACCGGCCAGCAGGCAGGGTGCCGCGACGAGCACGAGGAGCAGGTGCTGGGTCATGTGGGCGGTCACGAGCGAGCGTTCGGCGAGATCGTGGAGGGGACCGTTGAGCGCCACCGTCAACGCCGCGAGCCCCCCGAAGAACGCCACGGCCCGCGCGCGACCAGCAGAGGAACCTCGGCGCTCCAACGCCCGCCAGCCGGCGAGCCAGGCGCCACCGAGCGCGACGACCAGCGCGACGGCCTCGGGATGAATCACCGTCCGAACACCAGAAACGCGCCGGTCAGCGTTGCCAGCGCCACGCCGACGCCGACGGCGATCGTGAGAGAGCCGACGAAGAGCGCGGCCAGAGGCCGCGCGTCGTAGCGCAGGTGCATGAAGAAGAGGACCACCAGCGTGAACTTTGCCACCGACATGACGACGAGCAGCGGGATGAGGATCGGCGTGAGCTGGCGAATGTAGATCACGCCGACTTCGAGGGCTGTGATGATGACGAGCAGAACGGCGACCTGTACATAGGTCCCTACCGACGCGTGACTGTGTTGCTCGGCCATCACGGCACCAGGTAGACCAGGGTGAAGATCACGATCCACACGACGTCGACGAAATGCCAGTAGAGCCCGGCGATCTCCACCTTGATGCTGTCGGCGGCGCCCAGGCGGCCGCGCAGGTCGAGGACGAGCAACACGAGCAGCCACAGCACGCCGAGGCTCACGTGGGCGCCGTGAAGGCCGGTGAGCACGAAGAAGGTCGAGCCGAAGAGGTTCTGCTGGAGCGTGAGGCCTTCGTGAACGAACGCCGTGAACTCGTAGGCCTGGAAGCCGAGGAAGATGAGACCGAAGAGGGCCGTCCCGGCCAGCCACAGCCGCGACTGAATGCGATCGCCTCGCTGCACGGCGGCCAGCGCCAGGACCATGAGGAGACTCGACATCAGGAGATCGAACGTGCTGATGCTGGTCACCGGGATGTTGAGGATCTCGTGCGGATACGGGCCCACCACGCTCCGGCCCTTGTAGGCCATGTAGGTCGCGATCAGCATGCCGAAGAACATGCATTCCGAGCCGATGAAGATCCACATCCCCACCTTGCGGTGATCGATGCCGAGCGGGCCCAGCTGGTGCTCGTGGGCCGGATTGCGGTGGTGCTCGAGCGCGAAGCTGAGCGCGCCGACGACGGTGAGCAGGCCGCCGGCGATGACGAGACCGAGATTCACCAGCACGCCCACCGCCGCGATGAGGATGCCGAGGGCGATCACGATGGGCCAGTACGACGGTGCGGAGAGATGGATGCCGTGCACTTCGGTGCTGGTCGGGGCCAGCGCCGCGCGGGCGGGGTTCTGCTTCTCTCGCCAGAACGTGTCACGGCCGTAGACGGGGGGGATCGTGTCGAAGTTGTGCGGCGGCGGCGGTGACGAGGTCCGCCACTCGAGCGTGCGGCCGTCCCACGGATCGCCGGGCGCGGCAGCCGGCCGAAGCAGGCTGCGGACGGCGTTGATGGCGAAGAGCAGGACGGCCAGGCCGATGCCAAAGGCGCCGAGCGAAGAGACCAGGTTCCACAGCTCCCAGCCCACGCCGCGGGGATAGGTGTAGATGCGCCGGGGCATGCCGGCCGCGCCGAGGTAGTGCTGGGGGAAGAACGTGAGATTGAAGGCGAGGAAGAGCAGCCAGAACTGCCAGCGGCCCATCCGTTCGTCGAGGAGACGGCCGGTGATCTTCGGCCACCAGTAGTACGCGCCCGCGAAGAGGCCGAAGAGGCTGCCGCCGATGAGGACGTAGTGGAGATGGGCGACGACGAAGTACGAGTCCGTCTGCTG
>MNEG01000070.1 GCA_001917585.1 Candidatus Rokubacteria bacterium 13_1_40CM_68_15 | reverse complement strand
GAGATCCACGCCGCGCTACGGCCCACCCGGGGCGCCGCGGTCGCTGTCGCTGCTCTTGATCCGCGCCGCCGCGTCGTGGACTACGCGGGCCTCGGCAACATCGCGGGCGCCGTCCTCGCCGACGGCCGCATGCGCCACATGGTGTCGCACAACGGCATCGCAGGGCACGAGGCCCGGCGCTTGAACGAGTTTTCGTACCCGTGGCCGGACGGCGCGCTCGTCGTGCTTCATTCCGATGGCCTGGGGACGCACTGGGATCTCGGCCGCTATTCCGGCCTCATCCAGCGCGAGCCCAGCCTCATCGCCGGCGTGCTCTATCGGGACTTCGCCCGCCGACGCGACGACGTGGTGGTGGTGGTGGCGAGATGAGACATCTCGAATCAATCCCGAGGCGCGCCACGGCTCTGCCGGGGCGCGTCCGAGCGTCGGGGGGTGTGGAGGGCCATGTCGGGGTCCCCCACGGCGGATGATGAGCACGATCCTGTCCCTGGCGATCAAGTATGAGCACGACGTGGTGGCGGCCCGCCAGCGAGCGCGCCAGATTGCGTGGCTGCTCGGATTCGAGAGTCAGGACCAGACGCGGATCGCCACCGCGGTTTCGGAGATCGCGCGCAATGCCTTCACCTATGCTGGCGGCGGCCGCGTCGAGTTCGCCGTGGAGGGGCGGACCGCCCCGCAGCTCTTCACCGTGAACATCATCGATCACGGCCCGGGCATCGCCGAGCTGCCGCGGATCCTTGGCGGGCAGTACACCTCACCGACCGGGATGGGGATCGGCATCCTGGGCGCTCGTCGCCTGATGGACAACTTCGTCATCACGTCGGGGCCGGGCAAGGGAACGGTCGTCACGCTGACCAAGATCCTGCCTCGTGACATTCCGGCCGTCACCCAGGAGCGGATGAACGAGCTCGTCGCCGCCCTGGCCCGGCAGCGTCCGCGCACGCCCATCGAGGAGATCCAGCAGCAGAACCAGGAGTTGCTGCGGGCGCTGGAAGAGCTGCGTTCCCGCGAGGAGGAGTTGCGCCGGCTCAACGGCGAGCTGGAGGACACCAACCGCGGCGTGGTGGCGCTCTACGCGGAGCTGGACGAGAAGGCCGACCACCTGCGTCGCGCCGACGAGATGAAGACCCGATTCCTCTCCAACATGAGCCACGAGTTCCGCACGCCGCTGAACTCCATCCAGGCGCTCACTCGACTCCTGCTCGAGCGGTCCGACGGCGATCTCACGCCCGAGCAGGTCCGCCAGGTGGAGTTCATCCGCAAGGCGTCGCACGATCTCACCGAGCTGGTGAACGACTTGCTCGACCTGGCCAAGGTCGAGGCCGGCAAGATCGTCGTCCGCCCCACCGAGTTCGAGGCGGCCAACCTTTTCGGCGCCCTCCGGGGCATGCTGCGGCCGCTCCTCGTCAACGAATCGGTGGCGCTGATCTTCGACGACACGTCGGGCGTGCCGCCGCTCTTGCAGGACGAGGCCAAAGTCTCCCAGATCCTGCGCAACTTCATCTCGAACGCGCTGAAGTTCACCGAGCGCGGCGAGGTCCGCGTGTCGGCCGCGCTCGTCGACGACGGCGAGGCGGTCGCGTTTTCGGTGGCGGACACCGGCATCGGCATCGCGCCCGAGGACCAGGAGCGCATCTTCCAGCAGTTCGGCCAGCTCGAGAACCCGCTGCAGCGCAAGGTACGGGGGACGGGCCTCGGGCTGCCGCTGACCAAGAAGCTGGTGGAGATCCTGGGCGGGCGCATCACGTTGGCCAGCGAGCTTGGGACGGGCGCGACGTTCACGGCGATCCTGCCCGTCCGCTTTGCCCAGGCGGCGGCGGAACCGGTCGCCGCGAACCCCGCGCAGCCAGATATCGATCCCACGCGGCTGCCCGTCCTGGTCGTCGAGGACAGCCCCGAGGAGCTGGCCGTCTACGAGATTCTCCTGCGCGGATCGCGCTACCAGGTGCTTCACGCCGCGACCGTGAGGCAGGCCCGCGAGATGCTCCGGAGGATCGCACCCCGCGCCATCGTGCTCGACATCCTCCTCCGCGGCGAGGACACGTGGGCATTCCTGGCCGAGCTGAAGGCCAGCGACCGCACCCGGGACGTTCCGGTCGTGGTCGCCAGCATGGTCGACGACCGCCACAAGGGATTCGGGCTGGGAGCCGACGCCTACGTGGTGAAGCCCGTCGAGCGTGGCTGGCTCATGACGACCCTCGACTCGCTGACGGCCGCCCAGCGGGGCCGGCCGGTCCTCATCATCGACGACGACGAGACGTCGCGTTACGTGGTACGTCAGCTGCTGAACGGGACGCGTTACGAGACCATCGAAGCGGCCAGCGGTGCCGAGGGCTTGGAGCGCGCCCGCGAGCAGCGGCCGGCGGCGATCTTCCTCGATCTGGTCATGCCGGGATTGTCCGGTTTCGAGGTCCTCGACGCGCTGCGGTCCGATGAGCGGACGCGCGGCATCCCCGTCGTGATCCTGACGTCGAAGGCGCTCGAGCCCGACGACCATCGCCGACTCGACGGCAAGGTGACCGCGGTCCTCTCCAAGAGCTCCTCGTCGCGCGAGGTCGCGTGCGCCGCCCTCGATTTCGCGACCAGTCACACCCGCTCATGAGCATGGACCCGACCCGCACGCTGCTGCTCAACGTCGACGACTACGCACCCGGGCGCTACGCGCGCACCCAGGTCCTCAAGCAGGCGGGTTTCGACGTGCGGGAGGCGACGCGGGGGGAGGAGGCCCTGCAGATCGCAATGGCGGACAAACCGGCCGTCGTGCTGCTCGACGTCAACCTGCCCGACATGAGCGGCTTCGAGGTATGTCGTCGCATCAAGACCGACCCGTCGACGTCGGCGATCCCCGTCGTCCACCTGTCGGCGACGTTCGTGGGCCCCGGTCACCGCGCGCTCGGCCTCGAGGGCGGAGCCGACGCCTACCTCACCGAGCCGGTGGAGCCGCCGGTGCTGGTCGCCACCATCAACGCGCTCCTGCGGATGCGGCGCGCCGAGGAGACGATGCGCGCGCTGGCCCGCCAGTGGCAGGCCACCTTCGACGCCATCGCCGACGGCGTCGCGTTGCTCAACGGCGCGGGTACCGTGCTCCAGTGCAACCGTGCCTTTCCGGCCGTGCTCGAGCTGGCATCCGATGACATCATCGGTCGCTCGATCTTCGAGCTGTGGCGCGGCACGCCGGTCGAGCGCGACGACATGCCGTTCATGCGCATGATCCGGAGCGGGCACCGCGAGGCGGCCGAGTTCAGCTTCGGCAGCCGGTGGCTTCAGGCGACCGCCGACCCCGTGACGGAAGACAGCGGTCGGCTCATCGGCGCCGTGTACGTGGTGACCGACGTGACCGAGCGCAAGCGCGCCGACGAGGACCGGATCGTGCTCCTGTCGCGCGAGCAGGCGGCCCGCGCCCAGGCCGAGGCGGCCAGCCGCGCCAAGGACGAATTCCTCGCCACCGTCTCCCACGAGCTGCGGGCGCCACTCAACGTCATGCTCGGCTGGGGCCGCATGCTGCGGTCGGGGATGCTCGACGAAGCGGCCGCGCGTCACGCGCTCGACACGATCGAGCGCAACATCCGCCTGCAGGCCCAGCTCATCGACGACCTCCTCGACGTCTCGCGCATCACCAGCGGCAAGCTCCGCCTCGACGTCCGTCCAGTCGACGTCGCCGCCGTGGTCCGGGCCGCGCTCGATTCCGTAGAGGTGGCCGCCGAGGCCAAATCCATCCACATCGAGACCGTGGTGGCGCCCGACCTGACGCCGATCCTGGCCGACCCCAGCCGGCTGCAGCAGATCGTCTGGAACCTGGTCTCGAATGCGATCAAGTTCACGCCGATGAACGGGCGCGTGACCGTGCGCGCCGAGGCGTCCGCCGACGCCGTCCGCATCATCGTCAGCGACACCGGCCAGGGTATCAGCCGCGATTTCCTGCCGTTCGTGTTCGAGCGCTTCCGTCAGGCCGACTCCACGTCGACGCGGCTGCACGGCGGTCTCGGCCTCGGGCTCGCGATCGTGCGCCACCTGGTCGAACTGCACGGCGGCTCGGTCGCGGTGGACAGTCCGGGCGAGGGCGAGGGCGCCACGTTCGCGGTGACGCTTCCGCTGCGGGCATCCGCGCAGGATCGCCGTCCACCAGAGCCCCGGCCGGAGCCGGAGCCGGCAACGTCCCTGCCGTCGCTCGATGGCCTGCGCGTCGTCGTCGTGGATGACGAGGACGACACCCGGGTCCTGATGCGCGCGTTGCTCGAGCGCTGCGGCGCCGCCGTGACCGCGGTCGGCTCGGCGCGTGAAGCGCTCGCCGTCCTCGAGGTCGTCCAGCCCGACGTCCTCGTGAGCGACATCGCGATGCCGGGCGACGATGGCTACGCGCTGATCCGCCGCCTTCGCGCCCGGCCGCGCGAGCGCGGCGGCGAGGTACCCGCCATCGCGCTGACCGCCTATGCGCGCCGCGAGGACGAGACGCGCGCGGTCGACGCGGGCTACCACATGCACGTCGCCAAGCCGGTCGATCCGGGCGCGCTCGCCCACGCGATCGCCCGGCTGGCCGGGCGCGAGGAGCATCAGCGCCCGAGATAGGCCTTCTGCGTCGCCTCGCTTGCGAGCAGCTCCGCGCCCGTTCCCTCGAGCACGATCCGTCCGTTCTCCAGCACGTAGCCGCGCCCGCTGACGGCCAGCGCCTGACGCACGTTCTGCTCGACGAGGAGGACGGTCGTGCCTTCGGCGTGAAGGTCCGCCACGATCCGGAAGACGTCAACGACGATGCGCGGCGCCAGCCCTTGCGACGGCTCGTCCAGCATGAGGAGCCTGGGCTGCGCCATCAGGGCGCGCGCGATGGCGCACATCTGCTGCTCGCCGCCCGACAGCGAGCCGGCCGGCTGGCCGGCGCGCGCGCCGAGGACGGGAAAGCGGGCGAAGATCGCTTGCAGTGCGCGGGTCCGGCCGGCTCGCGCGCGCGCCGTGTAGGCGCCGAGCTCCAGGTTCTCGCGCACCGTCAGCGTGGGGAAGAGCTTTCGGCCTTCGGCGACCTGGACCACGCCGAGCTCGACGATGCGGTCGGGCGTGGCGCCGTCGAGACGCCGGCCATCGAAGGCGATGCGTCCGGCCCGCGGGGGAAGCAGACCGGAGATCGCGCGCAGGATGGTGGTCTTCCCGGCGCCGTTGGCGCCGAGGAGCGTGACGATCTCCCCGGCGTCGACGCGCAGGCTGACGTCGCGGACGGCGGCCACGTCGGCATAGGAGACGGTCACGCGGTCGAGCTCGAGCAGGCTCAGAAGCGCGGCCCCGGCCGCCGGACGTAGCGTCCGCGCGGCGGGCCGACGATGGCGCCGCGCTCGTAGATCAGGTGTCCGCGCAGGAACGTCGCCTGCACTTGACCGGTGAGCTCCTGGCCCTCGAACGGCGTGTAGCCCTGGCTCGACGGTGAGTCGGCGGCGCGCACGACGAATCGGCGCGTCGGGTCGAGCAGCGCAAGATCGGCATCGTAGCCGACGGCGACGTCGCCCTTGGCGGTGAGGCCGAAGCGACGCGCCGGATTCCAGGCCGTCAGCTCGGCGATCCGGTGCTCGGCGAGACCGCGCCGCTGTCCCTCGCTGAAGACTCCCGACAGGAGATATTCCGTCCCACCGAAGCCCGACTTCGCCGGCCAGATGTCGTCGTGAGGTCGGCGGGCGCCCTTCACCTCGGTCGAGCAGCAGGCGTGATCACTGACGATCCAGTCGACCTTGCCGTCGAGCACGCCCTGCCAGAGGTACTCGACGTCCTCGCGCGGCCGGATCGGAGGGTTGACCTTGGCCTGGGCGCCTGCCGGTCCGTCGCAGTCGAGCAGCAGGTGGCCGACGGTGACCTCGCGACGGAAGTCGACGTGGGGAAAGATCGCCTGCGCCAGGAGCGCGGCGTCCAGCGCTTTTCGCGACGACAGGTGGAGCAGATTGATGTTGCGACAGCCCGTCTCGTGAGCGAGATAAGCCGCGATCCACACCGCGAGGCCCTCGGCGTGGGGCGGCCGCGCGGCGCTGTAGGCGCGCAGCCCCGTCAGCGTCGGGTCGCGCTGCACGAGCTTCGTGTAGGCGTTGAGGACGTCCGCCATCTCGCAGTGCAGGCTCACGCTCACGTGCTCGCCGACCTCGGGCCGGCGCTCACGGAGCCGTGCGGCCGAGCGCATGACGAACTCGAAGTGGGCCAGGTCGTAGGAGTCGTCGGGCCCGAGCATGAGAAAGCGGCGCTGGGCGTCGGCGTCGGTCTTGCCGTGGAGGCCGTAGCCGCCATAGAACATGAAGATCTTGAACGATGGCACGCCGTGCTCGACGGCGAGCATCTCCATTTCATCGAGATGCCGGCTCTCGATCGGCGCCATGTGGTAGGCGTAGTCGCACCAGTACCGGTCCGCGGAGAGCTTCAGGACCTCGGGGAAGAAATCGCTCCAGGAGCCGCCGCGGTTCAGGTAGTACTGGCCAGTCCTGAAATAGGTGAGCATCGTCGTCACGCCGCCCATGGCCGCGGCCTTCGACTCGGTGACGGCATCCTCGGCCAGCGGCGCGTAGATGCCGACGTGGGTGTGAGCGTCTACGATGCCGGGAAAGGCCAGCAGCCCCCGGCCGTCGAACACGCCGCGCGCCTGGCTCGCCGCGATGTCCGGAGCGACGACCGCGAACCGCCCGTCCTTGACGCCGAGATCGAGCCGCTCGACCGCGGGCTGCCGGGGCCGGACGACGCGCACGTTCTTGATGACGAGATCGAGCGACGTCATACGATCGCGATGGCCTCGATCTCGATGAGATAGTCGGGGTGCGCGAGCTTGCTGACTTCGACCATCGTGGACGCGGGCCCCTTGGCGCCGAAGAACTCGTCGCGCAGGGCCCGGAACTCTGGACGGTGGCGGACGTCGGTCACGTAGGTGGTGATCTTCACGACGTTGGCGAGCGTGCCGCCACCGGCCTCGACGAGCGCGCGCACGGATGAGAACACCTGCCGAGCCTGGGCCTTGAAGTCGCCGGGGTGGGCGGCGCCCCCGTCTTTGTCGTAGGCCACCTGGCCGGCGAGAAAGAGGATCGTCTGGGCGCCAGTGACCTTGATCGCCTGGCTGTAGCCGGGCGGATCGTAGACGCCGCTCGCGGAGAACTTCTCGATGGTCGCCATGATTCCTCCTTGTCAGTGAATCTCCTCGCCCAGATAGGCGGCAACGACCGCGGGATCGCGGGCGATGTCGGCCGGCGCCCCGCAGGCGATCAGCTCGCCATGGTGAAGGACCGCGACGCGGTCGCAGAGCTGCATCACGGCCGCCATCACGTGCTCGATCAGGATGATGGCCACGCCGGAGTCTCGCACACGCCGGACGACTGCCACCGTCTCGTCCACCTCGGTGGGATTCAGGCCCGCCATCACCTCGTCGAGCAGGAGCACCCTCGGCTGCGTCGCGAGCGCTCGCGCCAGCTCCAGCCGCTTGCGCAGTCCCACCGAGAGCGTGTGGGCCGGCCGGGTCGCGAGGGCGTCGAGGCGCGTCAGCTCCAGCACGTCGAGAGCGTGGCGGTGGGCGTCCCGCGGCGCCGGATGGCGTGCGAAGGCGCCCACCATGACGTTCTCGGCCACGCTGAGGCGCGGGAAGGGCTGCACGAGCTGGAACGTGCGGGCCAGTCCCAGGCGGCTGATGGCGTGAGGCGGCAGACCGACGACGTTGCGCCCGGCGAAGCCGACGCGGCCCTCGTCGGGCCGGACGAAGCCCGACACCGCCGCGAAGAGCGTGGTCTTGCCCGCGCCGTTCGGACCGATCAGCCCGAGGATCTCGCGCTCGCCGAGGCTCAGGCTGACGCGCGCGAGCGCTTGAAGCCCGCCGTAGCGCTTCGAGAGCTCCTCGACCTCGAGCAGCGTCGTCAATGCCGGCGCCAGAGGCCCATGACGCCGTGGGGCAGGAACACGACCGCGACCATCAATATGACGCCGTAGAGGACGAGGTGGAGTCCGGCGTAGGCCTTGACGAAACCCCGCGTGATTTCGCCGAGGACGCCGAGCACGACCGAGCCCAGCAGCGGGCCCCAGATCGTCCCGGCACCGCCGATGATCGGCCGCAGGAGGATCTCGATGGAGTTCGCGCTGCCGAAGCCGATGGTCGGGTCCACGTACGAGAAGTACTGGGCGTAGAACGTGCCGCCGAGCGCGGTGATGCCGGCCGAGAGCGCCATGGCGATCAGCTTCACGCGATAGGCGTCGATGCCGAGGGCGGCCGCAGCCGCCTCGTTCTCCCGGACGGCGACCATTTCGTACCCGAGGCGGGAGCGCTGGAGGCGGGCCACGCCCGCCGTCGCCATCAGCAGCATGGCCAGGATCACGTAATAGAACCACCGCTTGACGGCGAACTGGAAGAGCATTGGCGCGTTGCCGCGCAGCGGCACGAGCAGCCCGAACGACGCGCCCACCCACTCCCAGTTGGTGGCGGCGACGCGGAAGATCTCGGCAAAGGCGAGCATCACCAGGGCGAAGTAGGCGCCGCGCAGGCCGTAGCGGAACGAGAGATGTCCGGTGACGACGCTGACCGCGACGGCGACGGCCGCGCCCAGCCACATTCCGAGCCACGGGCTCACGCCCCACTTGATGAAGGCCAGGCTCGAGGTGTAGGCGCCGATGCCGAAGAAGAGCGCGTGCCCGAACGAGAACTGCCCGGCGTAGCCCCCGAGGACGTTCCAGCCCTGGCCCACGAAGGCGAAGAAGTAGATGAGGATCAGGGTGCCGATCAGGTACTCGGAGCGGATCACGGCCGGGGCGGCGACCGCGGCGCCGAGCAGCGCCGCCAGCCCCGCCTTACGCAGCATGCGGCGTGCCGAGGATTCCGTCGGGACGCACGAGCAGGATCAGGATGAAGAGCGCGAAGATGGCGATCTGCGCGAGCGAGCCGTGCAGATAGAGCCCGCCCAGCGATTCGACGACACCGACGAGCAGACCGCCGAGCAGCGCACCCGGGAATGAGCCGAGACCGCCCAGCACGACGACGACGAAGGCGGTGATGACGAAGACGTTGCCCACGTCGGGCGACACGTAGAAGAACGGCACCGCCATGGTCCCGGCCGCGGCCACGCAGGCCGTGCCGAGCCCGAACGCGACGGCGTACACGCGCGGCACCGGGATTCCCACGAGTGCGGCGCCGTCGCGCTCCTCGGCCGCGGCCCGGAGCGCCTTGCCGATGTCCGTCGTCTTGAGCACGACGGCCAGCAGCGCGGTGATCACGACCGCGCCCGCGAACGCGAGCAGGCGGGGCAGATTGAGCCTGAGCGGGCCGATCGGGAGCGTGCTCTGCGAGTACGCCGTCAACAGCGTTCGCGGATCGGCCTTGAAGACGACCAGGGCGAGGTTGTCGAGGACGAGCGCCAGTCCGAGCGTCATCAGGAGCTGGTTGTGCTCCGGCGCATTCAGGACCGGGGCGATGACACCCCGCTGGACGGCGTAGCCGAACACGAAGGCCGCCGGCACGGTCACGGCGAGCGAGAGGTAGGGATCGAGATGAAAGGTCGTGGCCAGCCAGAACGTCGCGTACATCGCCAGCATCATGAGCGAGCCATGGGCGAAGTTGATGATCTTCATCACGCCGAAGATGAGCGTGAGGCCGAGCGCGATGAGCGCGTAGAGCCCGCCCACCATCACCCCGTTGACGAGGCTGGCGAGGACGACCTCGAGAGTCGCATTCGCTTCTCCCAGGCCGGCACGGGAAGGATCGCCTTCGCCTCGGCGACGTCGGACGGGTAGACGACCGCGATGGTGCCGCTCTGCACTTGCATCAGCAGCGCGCGGGCCTGCGTGTTCTGTCCGTGGTCGTCGAAGACGATCGGGTAGGGCACGATCTGATCCTTGAGGTTCGTCCGGGCCAGCGCGTCACGCAGCCTCTCGCGATCGGCCCCGCCGGCCCGCTCGAGCGCGTCCTTCAGCACCCACGCCGACTGGTAGGCCAGCATCCACTCGTAGGCGAACGGCTGCTGGTACGCCTTGTCGAAGGCGGCGATCACCGACTTGATCCGCGGGTGCTTCGGGTTGTACCAGTGGTTGCCGTCGAGCATGTGGTCGGCGAGCTTGCCGACGTCCTTGATGAAGCGGTACTGGCTGCCCGCGCCGCCATAGACGGACACGATCGCCCCGGTGTCCACTCGCTGCTCGGCCATGGTGCGGATGATCAGCGAGTGGGCCGGGTAGTAGGTCGACGGGATGACGACGTCAGCCTTGGCCGCCTTGATCTTCAGCACTTCGTTGCTGAGTGAGGGCGCGCCGGCGTTGTGAGGGATGCGCTCGACGACCTCCATCCCGATCGTCGGCAACAGCCTCTGCAGCGTATCGGCCGTCGATTTCCCGAAGAGGCCGTCTTCGTGGATGATCACGACCCGCTTGAAGGGCAGCTTCATGTCCCGCGTCAGCCCACCGAGGTACTCTACCGTCTGCCTGGCTCCCATCCCGGCCGTCGGGCTGAACCTGAACGTGTACGTGAAACCGCGCTCGGTGATCTGGTCGGCGATGGCGACGTCGAGCAGGTGCGGGATCCTGTACTTCTCGGCCTCCTGGGTGGTGACGAAAGCCAGGCCGGACGCGTAGGGCCCGAGGACGGCGACGACTCCGGCGTCCTTCAGCCGCTCCATCGTGGAAATGGCGACCGGCGGCTTCGACTCGTTGTCGAGGACCATGAGCTTGAGCCTGGCGCCGCCCATGGACTTGATGCCACCCGCCGCGTTGATCTCGTTCACCGCCAGCTCGATGCCCTGCTTGCCGAAGTTACCCTCCCGGGCGAATCCGCCCGTCAGCGGATGTGTCTCGCCGACGAGGATTTCCTTGGGCTGCGCGCGTAGCAGCCGGGGCCCGCCCAGCGCGGTGGTGGCCATGGTGGCGATCGTGAGGAACTGTCTGCGTGTCGTCATGCGGTCTCCTCGCGGGTCAGGCGGTCGCCGGATAATTAGGCCGCCCGCCGGGAAAGTGTCAAGCGGCCCGAGGGTCGAGGCCCGTCGGAATTTCTTACGGCATAGAACCAATGGCCTATGCCCAGTCCCGAACGGAGTGAAATATCGGGGATTCGTAGCCTCGTGTGGACGCCGGCGTCGGAGGTGTAAAGGAGTCCGAGTGTCGGAATCGTTTACGGTCTAAACCCATCGGGCTATACCAGTCCTCAGAAGCGTCTGAAATACCGACAGTTCGAAGCCTGGCATCGTTGCTGCTGTTCCCTGTGACGGTCGACATTATCTTCTATGGGGGCATTCACTATGAGGCAGGGAAGAATTGCGTTGACGATGTGTCTGGCGGTGGTCGTGATGTTGCTGGGGCTCCTGGCTCCGCAAGTGAGCCAGGCGACGCTGACAGGAGTCTGCGGCCCTCTGACGTCTGAGGACGCTCAGGTCGGGTTCTGCCAGAAGTCGCTCACGATTTTGGGATCATTGCTCACGATCACGTTGCAGAACACGAGCCCGGCCTCGAATGCCGGCTTCATCGTCGCCGATGCCTTCAACCTTCCCACCGGAGTCGCCGCCACGCTCTTCAGCACGACCGACCCTGACTTCGACACCTTCCTCGAGGGTAGCGTCCACACGCCACCGTTCGGCTTCCGGACCGATGTCATCTCCCTGGGTGGTGACTTCAGTAATGCCTTCACCGGCGCCGGTGGGAGCCCGACCGGCGGCATCGGAGTAGGACAATCAGCTCAGTTCGTGTTCTCGCTCTCGAGCACCGGTGTAAACGAAACCGACGTTTTCAACAGCGAGCTGGTTCGCTTCAAGGGCTTCAACGACGGCCGGAGCGACAAGACGGGGGTCAACTTGGACGGGCCAAACGGGCCGCCGGCCGCGGTCCCCGAGCCGATGACGCTGCTGCTGGTCGGCCCCGGGATGGCGGGGATCGTCTGGCTGAGGCGCCGGCGCCGCCGGGCATCAGGCGTCTAGCCCCCGCGGGGGGTGTATCCTCGCGCGGTGACTGGAGGGCCATCGGTCGGCGCGCTGTCATGGCTCTCGCTTTGCCTGGTGTATGTCGCGCTGGGTGTGCTCGGTCTCGTCGACGGTCTGTGGGTCGTCACGCCGTACATCGCGGCCTTGACGATAGCGCGCGTGGCCGAGCCGAGGCCAGGCCTGCGCCGCGCGCTGGGCGGGATGGCCATCGCCGGCGCGACGGCGGCGACCGTCGTCGGCGTGGCCGTCGGGATCGGTCGGCGGCAGGTTTTCGCCGTCGTTTCCGCGGACACGGTCCGGCTCGTGACGGTGGCGGCCTTCGGCCTGGCCGCCGCCGGAGTGCTGACGCTGGCATGCGCCGTTCGCCCGTTGCGGCAGCGCCTCTTCCGACCGCTCGCGCTCGATCCGGCGTCAGCGGTCCACGCCACGGCGGCCGCGCTCTATGCGACGACGCTCGTCGTCATGGTGGCCTCCTTCGCGCTGCTCTACGACGACCCCGGCGAGACGATCCTGATCTACCTGAGCGATCCGGCCGTCTCGCTGCTGACCGACGTGCCGCTCGCCCTGGCCGGCGTCGGATGGCTGGTGAGCCGGAATTTCTCGACGGCCGTGAATCGACTCGGCTTCGTACCGATCACGCGGCGTCAGGTGGCGTGGGCCGGCGTCGTGGCGGGCGGTTTCGTGGTCGCGGCGGGCGTCCTCGACCACGCCGAGGCGTGGCTGCTTCCCGAGATCTACGGACGCGAGGGCCGCTTCTCGCTCAAGTTCGCGAACGTCTCGCCGTGGCTCGGCGCGCCGCTGGTCGCCGTGGCTGCCGGCGTCGGCGAGGAAGCGGTCTTCCGCGGCGCGCTGCAGCCGCGGGTCGGCGTGCCACTCACCGCGCTTCTCTTCGCCGCCGTCCACGTGCAGTACGAGATTCCCGGGATCATGCTCATCTTCCTCATCGGCGTGGTGCTCGGAATCCTCCGCGAGCGCACGTCGACGACGTTCACGGCGGTCGCGCACATGCTGTACGATATCGCCGCGTTCCTGCTCCCCGATGTTTGAAACCCGTCGCGCGAGGCCGTGAGGAGGATCGTGTGGATCTCGTGAGCCCGACTGGAACCGCCGCCGTCACCGTCAAGCGCCTGGCCGCGCGTCGAGCGAGCCTGGCCGGCTGCCGCATCGGCGTTCTCGACAACTCCAAGCCGAACGCCGACGCGCTGCTCGGCCGCGTGGCCGAACTCCTGGTCGAGCGCGCGGACGCCGCCTCGATCCGCATCTGGCGCAAGCCGGGCGCCTCCCACCCGGCGGCGAACCACGAGGAGATCGCCGCGGCCGCCGACGTCGTCCTCACCGGGTCCGCCGACTGAGGCTCCTGCACGTCGTGGAGTGTCCACGACGCGGCGGAGTTGGAAGGGCGGGGGATTCCCGCCGTCGTCCTCGGCACCGATGCGTTCGTTTCGCTCGGCCACACGGCGTCGGCCGCGCTCGGGCTGCCCCATCTGCCCGTGGTCACGGTATCGCATCCGATCGGTGGCGTCGCCGCCGACGACGTGCGCAAGCGGGCCGACGGGATCGTCGACGCCGTGGTGACGGCGCTCACGCGGGATCCCGCACCGGTGAGCGCGACGCCGGCGGCGGAGACCGTCTCGGGGCCCGACGATCTCGACGCCTTCCAGGAGTTCGTGATGACGCAGGGCTGGGGTGACGGCCTGCCCGTCCTGCCGGCCACCCGGTCGCGCGTCGCCCGCATTCTCGGTCGCCGGCGAATCGACGAGGTCGTCGCGACGCTCGCGCCACGACAGGGCATCGCGACGCTCCAAACGATCGCCGCCAACGCCGCGCTTGCCGGCGCCGGACCCGAGCACCTCCCGGTGATCGTCGCCGCCATCCGCGCGCTGGCCGATCCGCGCTTCAATCTCTTCGCGATCCAGACGACGACCCATCCCTGCACCCCGCTGCTCATCGTCAACGGCCCGATCGCGCGCCGCCTCGGAATCAGCGGGGGCCCCAACGCACTCGGCAATGGCTATCGCGCCAACGCCGTCATCGGCCGCAGCGTCCGCCTGGTGCTGCAGAACGTCGGCGGCACGAAGCCGGGGAGCACCGACCGTGCCACCCAGGGTCATCCCGGGAAGTTCTCGTATTGCGTGGCCGAGAACGAGGAGGCGTCGCCGTGGGAGCCGCTCTCGGTCGAACGCGGCTTCGGGCGGCACGAGAGCACGGTGACCGTGTGCGGATCCGAAGGCCCCCACAACGTGAATGACCACGGGTCGACCTCGGCAGAGGCCTTGCTCCGCGCGCTGATCGGGACGGCGGCCACCACGGGCAGCAACAACATCTATCTCGGCGGCGAGCCGCTGGTGGTCCTCGGCCCCGAGCACGCCCAGACCATCGCCGCCTCGGGCTGGTCCAAGCGCGACTTCAAGCGCGCATTCTGGGACGGCGCCCGCGTGCCATTGAGAGCCTTCAGCGCCGAGAACGTCGAGCGCTTCGCGGTCATCGACCCGGAGCGCTTCAAGGACAAGCCCCGCGACACCGTGATCCACGTGACGAAGACGCCCGACGACGTGATGGTGATCGTGGCGGGCGGTCCGGGCAAGCACTCCGCCTTTGTGCCGACGTTCGGCGACACACGCTCGGTGACCGTGCCAATCGCCGAGTGATCGATTCTGTGATAGCGTGACCGCGCTCAAGGAGGTCGCCATGCCGACCACGCTCACCTCGAAGCGCCACGTCGTCGAAGGCTCGCTCGACGACGCGATCGAGTTCTGCTTCCAGCAGGGCTGGACCGACGGTCTTCCCGTCGTCCCGCCGACGCCGCCCAAGGTAGCCAAGATGCTGGACGCCGCACGGCTCGAGCCCAAGCAGCCCGTCGCTTTCGTCGAGCACCGCGCCGTGTCGATCACCGCCGAGAAGGTGGCCATCAACGCCGTGATGGCCGGATGCAAGCCAGAGTACATGCCGGTGGTGGTCGCGGCGGTCGAGGCGATCGCCGACCCCTCGTGGAGCTACCACGGGCCCGGCACGTCGACGGGCGGTGCCGGCGTGCTCATGATCGTCAATGGTCCAGTGGCGAGGGAGCTGGAAGTCAACTGCGGCGACAACCTCTTTGGTCCCGGCTGGCGCGCCAACCTCACCATCGGGCGCGCCCTGCGCCTCGTCATGCGCAACGTGTGCGGCTCCCGCCCAGGCACGCTCGATCGCGGCACCCTCGGCCACCCCGGCAAGCTTTCCTACGTCATCGCCGAGAACGAGGCGGAGAGCCCGTGGACGCTGCTCCACGTCGAGCGCGGCTTCCAGCGCGAGCAGAGCACGGTGACGGTCATGGCGGCCGAGGCGCCTCATCAGTTCTACAACCAGCTGTCGAATACCGCGCAAGGTGTGCTGACCACGCTGGCCGACGACATGCGGATCTCCGGCAACGTGATGGGCCAGCCGCAATACGTGATCATCCTGGCCGGCGAGCACATGCGCACGATCGCCGCCGACGGCTGGGGCAAGAAGGAGATCCGCGAGTTCCTGTGGAAGCACACGCAGAACTCGCACGCCCACCTCAAGCGGACGCAGCGGATGTCCGGCGCAGTCCAGGACGGCGACGAGACGAGGCTTCGCCCGCTCGTCGAATCGCCGGATGATATCCTGATCGTGCCCGCCGGCGGCCGGGCCGGCGCGTTCTCGTGCTACGTGCCCGGCTGGGGTAGCCGGCGTTCCTCGCAGGCCGTGACAAAGGAGGTCAAGCGATGATCGAGCTTCTCGACCCCACCCTCGAGGCGCCCGCGCAATCCATCGCGTATGCGCCGCGCCCCGCGCGCCTGGAAGGCACGCGGGTCGCGCTGATCGAGAACACCAAGTTCAACTCCGATCGACTGCTCCAGAAGATCGGCGATCTGCTCATCAAGGAGTACGGCGCGGCCTCGGCCCGGATGTTCCGGAAGCACAACGCCAGCGTGCCCGCCCACGCCGAGATCATCGAGGAGGTGCGGAAGACCTGCGACGTCGTCGTCGCCGGCATCGGAGACTGAGGGTCCTGCTCGTCGGGCAGTGTGCTCGACGGAATCCTGTTGGAGAAGGCGGGCGTCCCCTCGGCTTCGATCGTGACTGACGTGTTCGAGATCACCGGCCGGGCCATGGCCGAGCAGTGGGGCGTGCCCTACTACAAGTTCCTGGCCATGCCCCATCCGATCGCGAACCTCACCGAGGCGCAGCTCGATCAACGCGCCCGCGAGATCGCGTCGGAGGTGGCCAAGCTCCTGCTGCAGGGACAGGAATAGCGTACCGAGCGGCGTGGTGGTGCCGGAATCGGCACCTGCAGACCATCTGGGGTGCGCTCTTCCGCCGCCGGCGGCTGCCGTTGCGGCGGGAGCGCGTCACCACCAGCGATGGTGATTTCGTCGACCTCGACTGGTCGGACCCGGCACCCACGACCCCGCGCGATCAGAAGATCACGCCCCTCATGCTCGTCCTGCATGGGCTCGAGGGGGATGTCCGCTCGCATTACGTCGGCGGCCTGCTGCGGGAGGCCGCGGCGCGCGGGTGGCGCGCGGTCGTGCTCAACTTCCGTTCCTGTAGCGGCGAGCTGAACCGGCTTCCACGTTTCTACCATTCCGGTGACACGGGCGACCTCGAGACGGTCGTGCGACTCCTGCTCGAGCGCGACGCGGACGTGCACCTGGCCGCCGCCGGCGTCTCGATCGGCGGCAACGTGCTGCTCAAGTGGCTGGGCGAACAGGGCAAAGACGCGCCCCGGCAGCTCGCCGGCGCCGTCGCCATCTCGACCCCCTTCGACCTCACCACCTGCGCACGCGCGCTCGATCGTGGGTTTGCCCGCGCCGTCTACACGGCGAACTTCCTGCGCTCCCTGAAGGCCAAGGTCAGCGAGAAGGCGCGCCTGTATCCCGGCTTCGTGGACGTGGACGCCGTCCTGCGCGCCCGTACCTTCGCCGAATACGATCGCGCGCTCACCGCGCCGCTCCATGGCTTCACCGACGAGCGGGACTACTGGACGCGCGCCAGCTCGCGACCGTATCTCGTCCACATCCGGCGCCCGACGCTGCTGATCAACGCCCTCGACGATCCCTTCGTGCCGCCCGACGCGCTACCCGACCCGGGCACGCTGCCACCGGAGGTCGAGGTCGACTTCGTCGAGGACGGAGGCCACGTGGGCTTCCTCGATGGGCCGCCGTGGGCCCTTCGATCGTGGGCGGAGCGCCGCGCCGTGGCCTGGCTCGCCGGCGTGCTCGAGAGTGCGCGGCACCAGGTCGGATGACGTGGTGACGCACGACGTCCACGGCCTCCACATCACCACAGCCTCGAGCGCGGCGCTGGCCGCGTACGACGCGGCCGCCGTGGGCCTCCTCGGCTGGGATGCCTCGGCCCTCGATCAGTTCCGCGCGGCGACGACGCACGACCCACAGCTCGCGCTGGCCCACGCCGGCGCCGGCGTGTGCCTGTTTCTCGACGAGCGCTTCGACGAGGCTCGCGCGGCGATCGAGTCGGCGCGCACGACCGTCCCCGGACACAGCGAGCGCGAGCGCAGCCACGTCGAGGCGATGGCCCGGCTCGTGACCGGCAAGCCGCCCGAGGCCGAGGCGGCCATGCGGGCGCACCTCGAGACCTGGCCGCGTGACCTCCTCATCGCGCAGCGGCTCTATTTCCTCTGGTTCTGGCAGGGCCGCTTCCGCGAGATGCTCGACCTCACCACGGCGATCGTCCGCCACTCGCCCGGGAACTCGTTCGTGCTCGGCCTTCACGCCTTTGCCCTCGAGGAGGCGGGCCGCTGCGACGAGGCGGCGCGCGTGGCCACGGCGGCGCTCGTGCGCAACCCGGGCGACGCCTGGGCCGTGCACGCCCTCGCCCACGCGCTCTACGAGATGGCCGGCTTCGACACCGGGATCACGCGGCTCCCCGGCTGTATCCATCCGTGCCGTCACGTGAACTGGTTTCGCGACCACCTCGTGTGGCATCTGGCGCTCATGCACTACGCGCGCGGCGACTACGGGCGGGCCTCGACGATCGCGCGCGGCGCGTTCGAGCGTCGCCCGTCGGCCATCGCGGGTGAGCTCCACGATTCGATCTCGATGCTCTGGCGCCTGATGCTGATCGGGCAGGACGTGAACGCGCGCTGGCAACCGTTCGCCGAGATCGCGCGCGGGCGGTTGAACCGTCAGGGGTTGCTCTTCCACGCCGTCCATCTCGGGATGGCGCTCTCGGCCGCGGGCGACTGGCCGACGGCCGGCCGGCAGCTCGACATGCTTCGGGAGCGGGCGCCCAAGGACAAGAGCGGTCTGCTCGGCGACGTCGTCGTGCCGTTGACCGAGGGAATGCAGGCGTTCGCGGGCGGGGACTACCGAAAGGCGATCGAGCGCATCGATCCGCTCCGACCGCGGATCACCGAGATCGGGGGGAGCCGGGCCCAGCGCGACATCTTCCACGACACCCTCCTCGAGGCCTGCTTCCGCGCCGGTGACGCCGAGCGCGCCGAGCGCCTGCTGGCCGAGCGCGTGAAGCGCCGCCCCGACCATTACTGGACGTCTCGACAGGTCCGCGCCTCGGCGTCATAGCACGAAGCAGCGGCATCGTCTTTGCGGCGCTTTCGGGCAAGGAGGCCGACTCATGCCCGAGAAAAAAGACCATCGGGCGCGCCCGTCGAGACCGGCGACAGGGCAAAGCGCCCAGCACGCAGGCCGGGGAGTTCGTCCGCGAGGAGATCGAGCAGGTGCGGGAGGGAAAGCACGGCGTCCGCTCCACGAAGCAAGCGATTGCCATCGGGCTCTCGAAAGCGCGCCGGGCCGGCGTCAAGCTGCCGCCACCAGCGCCCGGCCGCACGTCTCCCGACACGCGCAAGCGCGCCATCCGAGACTCCGCTCGTGGACGTGCCAGCCGCCAGTGGAAGCCCGCCAAGCGGCGATCGCGGGCCACGCTCCGCGCGCTCAAGCGTGAAGGCCATCGGGCCGTCTCACGCGAGGCGCTCGCCCGTCAGGCCCGCAGTGCGGCGCGACGGCGTCGCGCGGCCTGACCCTGTTCGAGCTCGTCAGGCGACGACCGGCGGGCGCTTGTCCGCCCAGGGCGCGGCCGACTCGAAGGCCGCTGCCGCGCGTAGCACGGTCGTCTCCTCGCGCCAGCGCCCGGCCAGCTGGAGGCCAACGGGAAGCCCGTCGCGCGTGAAGCCGCAGGGGATCGAGATCGCGGGGAGGCCGACCACGGTGAAGGCGTAGGTCAACATCACCCACGCGATGTAGTTGCCCATCGGCTGACCGTTGATCTCGGTCGGGTACCAGGTCTCGACCGGAAAGGGTCGGACGGCCGTCGTCGGCGTGGCGATGACGTCGTAGCGTTCGAAGAACTCGCGCAGTCGCGTCGACAAGGCCGAGCGCTGGCGCTCGCACCGCCCGATGTCGGATGCCGTGAGCTTCAGGCCGGAGTCGATGTTGCGGACGAGGTGTTCCTGCATCACGTCCCGCCACTTCGGCAGCTTCTCCTCGTGGAGGCCGACCATGCGCGCTCCCCGACTGACCAGGACGACGTCGTGGACGCCGTCGAGATCGGGATGCTCGTCGGTCACGCGCGCCCCCGACCTCTGCAAAATGGCCATCGCATCGCGAGCGACGCGGAGCACCTCGTCGTCGACGGGCGTGACGCCGAGGTCGCCACCCCAGGCGACGCGGAGCCCACGCGCCGACGGCCGCTTCACGGCCGCGACGAATGCGCGGGTGTCGACGGGATACGAGATCGGGGAGCGCGCGTCCGGTCCGGCGATGGCCGACAGCATCAGCGCGACGTCCTCGACGGTCCGCGCCATCGGGCCCTGGACTCCGTACGACTCCCAGGCAAGCGGGCTGGGCCAGATGGGGACGAGCCCGGGCGAGGGGCGAAGGCCGACCACTCCGCAGAACGCCGCAGGGATCCGGAGCGAGCCTCCGAGGTCGGAGCCCTGGGCGAGTGGCCCCATACCGGTGGCGAGCGCGACGGCGCCGCCACCCGTCGAGCCCCCACACGTGAGCGCGAGGTTCCACGGGTTCCGCGTCGCGCCGAAGACCGCGTTGCGCGTGTTCGCGCCCGCGCCGAACTCGGGTGTGTTCGTCTTGCCGACCACGATGGCTCCCGCCGCCCGCAGTCGCTCGACGATCAGTCCGTCCTCGGTCGGCACGTGCTGCTCGTAGATCTTCGAGCCCCACGTGGTCCTGATGCCTCGGGTCGGCGTGAGGTCCTTGATGGAGACGGGCACACCATGCAGGGGACCTAGCCGCGCGCTTCGTCGTGTCACCGCGGCCGTCGCCTTGCGGGCGTCGGCCAGCGCGGCCTCGGCGGCGACCGTGCAGTACGCATTGACCTTGGGGTTCACGCGTTCGATCTGCGCGAGCACGGCCTGGGTCGCGTCGAGCGGTGAGACCTTCCGTTGGCGGATGAGCGCCGCGAGGCGCGACGCGGGCGTGAAGCACAGGTCCATGGCCGGCATACTAGCGCGACATCACGCGACGGGGGTCGAGCGCATCGCGTCAGCGCGGGATTATCCTCCGTGGGTCGAGCGCATCGCGCAGGCCATCGCCGATGTAGTTGATGGAGAGCACGGTCAAGAAAATGGCCGTGCCCGGGAACAGGGCCCAGTGAGGCGCAAAGTCGAGGTTGTCCTTGGCGTCGAAGAGGATCCGTCCCCAGGTAGGAATATCGGGAGGGAAGCCGAGGCCGAGGAAGGAGAGCGAGGACTCCGCGATGATGGCGGCGGCGACGTCGAGCGAGCCAGCCACGATCACGGGGCCCATCGCGTTCGGCAGGATGTGGCGGACCACCTGGCGCAGGGGCGGGGCGCCGAGGCCGCGCGCCGCCTCCACGAACTCCTTCTCGCGCAGCGACAGGAATTGCGCGCGAACGAGGCGCGCGACCGGCATCCAGCGAAGCCCTCCGATGACGGCCACGATGAGGACGAAGACGCCCACCTCGGGGCCGAGCGCCTTTCGCAAAAGATCGCGGAACAGATAGACCATCAGGAGAAGCAATGGCAGCTGGGGGAGGGACAGGAAGAGATCCGTGATGCGCATGAGCGCGTGGTCCACGACGCCTGCGAGTTGCCCGGCGGCGGCCCCGATCGCCACGCCGACCGTGATGGCGACGAGCATGGCGGTGACGCCGACCGCGAGCGAGATGCGGCCTCCGTAGAGTATCCGAGCCAACAGGTCCTGTCCGAGGTCATCCGTACCGAGCGGATGCGCCCACGAGGGGCCCCGGAGCTTCGCCTTGAAATCGATGTCGTCGATGGGCACCCGATATATTGCCGGTCCGGCGACAACAGCCACGACCATGGCGAAGAGAACGGCGGCTCCGAGCGTGGCGAGCCGATGGCGCCGAAAGCGGCGAAACGCCTCGTCCCAGACCGAGGCCGAGCTCGTCGTCCGCTTCTCAGGACGTGGCGTGACGAGCTGTTCGGTCGGGGTGACGGTCGTCATCGGCTAACGGTAGGAGATTCGGGGATCGAGCCAGCCGTACAGGAGGTCGGCGATCAGGTTGAAGAGCACCACCAGGCAGGAGAACACGAACGTGATCGCCATGATGACCGGGGTGTCGTTGGCGAGGATGGAGCTGATCAACAACGAGCCGACGCCCGGCACCCGGAAGATCTGCTCGGTGATGACGGCGCCCGTGAAGATGGCCGGGACCTGCAGCGCGACCAGCGTCAAGACGGGAATCAGGGCGTTCCGCACCGCGTGCTTCACGATGGTCGTCTTCTCGGAGAGCCCCTTGGCGCGCGCGGTAGTTATGTAGTCAAGCTGAATCACGTCGAGGACCGCGGAGCGCACGAAGCGCGTCAGCGAGGCGCCCTGGAAGAGGCCGAGGACGGCCACGGGCATGATCGCCTGCCGGACATGGTGCCAGTACCACTGCACGCCGGTGGCGCTGATGTCCGCGCGATAGATGAATGGCAACCAGTCCAGGTAGACGCTGAAGAAAAGGATGAAGAGCAGTCCGGTGAAGAACGTGGGCAGCGAGAAGCCGACGAAGGCCAGCGTGGTCGCGACCTGGTCGAAGATGGAATACGGCCGCATCGCTGACAGCGTACCGATCGGCAGCGCAACGAGGATCCCGAGGAGCTGGGCGGTGCCGAGGACGATGATGGTGGTCGGCAGCCGCTGGAGGATGAGCGTCTCCACGTCGACCCGACTCACGAAGGAGAACCCCCAGTCGCCGCGCACCATCGAGGTGAACCAGCGCGCGTAGCGCACCGGGACGGGGTCGTCGAGGCCGAACTTGGCCCGGAGGTTCTGCCGGACCTCGGCCGGCACGTTGGCGTTGGTGGCCAGCTCCTCGAAAGGGTCGCCGGGGGCGAGGGCAAGGATTGTGAACAGTATCAGGCTGATCCCGAGGAGAACCGGGACCGAGATCAATAAGCGGCGGATGAAGTATTTCGACATCCTCGAGGTGGGGGCCGGAGCGCGGTCCTGGCTCTCGCCCGCTTGGCTACGCCTGCTTCCACCAGTTGGCCAGGTTGTAGAAGTCGGAGTCCCATCCACTCTGAATGGCATCGCGCAGACGGGCCGAGATGGCAGCGACGCGCGGACGCCAGACGACGGGGACGACGACGATG
>MNEG01000031.1:19884-24767 GCA_001917585.1 Candidatus Rokubacteria bacterium 13_1_40CM_68_15 | reverse complement strand
GGCCATGAAGCCGGCATCGTCGAGAACGGCCCGGATGCGATCCTTGTGGTACACGGCGGGGAACTCGGTGTACCGGTACAGCTCCGTGAAGTCCTTCGTGTAGAACACGATCACGGGGATCGACTGGAAGGTCTGGCCGTTCCGCTCGTTCAGGAACTGCGCCATCACGTCGGCGTTGGGCGAATCCGGCTCCGGACGCGGGCCGCGTCCACAGATCTTGCCGTCGCGCGTGAAGATGCGGAGGTCGAGGCCGACCGTGTCGGCCAGGCGCGCCAGCACCGGCATGTCGCGGCGGCAGTCGGACGACCACTCCTCCGAGATCGCCAGTACCTTGGCCGGGCCGCCGGGCTGGGCCACGAGCCAGCGCCAGGCCGCCTCGTGCGCGGGCGACAGCCGCGCCGCCTCGCACGCCGTGCGAAGGTAGTTGCTGAAGTCCTTGCGCGGCCCCCGCGAGCCCTCGCGCGCGAGATTCTCCGGCGTGCCGACGAGCCGCAGGTACTGCTCCCACGTCATTCCCTTCGCGAACCGGTCCGCAGTCACCATTTGACAGGCTCCTTGTGCTCGCCGAAGACGTTCTTCATGGCCTGGGCGATCTCGCCCAGCGTGGCGTAAGCCTTGACCGCCTCCATGATGGGGGGCATCAGGTTGGCGGAGCCGCGCGCCTCCTCGCCGAGCCGGCGCAGCGCCGACCCCACCACGCCGCCGTCGCGCTCACGGCGAACGCGCTGCAGCTTCGCCACCTGCGCCTCGGCGACCTTGAGATCGAAGCGGTACAGCTCGACCTCGCGATCGGCGTCGGCGGCCCGGTCTCCGACGTGGCAGTTGACGCCGACCTTGGCGATCTCGCCCGTCGTCAGGCGCTGCTCGAAGAGATAGGCCTGGCGTGCGACCTCCGCCTGTATCGTGCCGGCTTTCACCGCCTCCACGATGCCACCCATGCGCTCGACGTGGGCCATCTGCTCGACGATCGCCTGCTCCATCTGCCCGGTGAGGGCCTCGACGAAGTAGGAGCCGGCGAGTGGATCGACGGTGTCGGCGGCGCCCGATTCTTCGGCGCAGATCTGCATCGTGCGCAGCGCGATCAGCTGCGCCTTGGCCGACGGGATCGTATACGCCTCGTCATAGGTGGGCAGCGCCATCGTCTGGGCGCCCGAGAGCGCCGCGGCCAGGGCGATGTAGGCGCCGCGCACGATGTTGTTCTCGGGCTCCTGCACGGTGAACGCCGAGCCGCCGCCGCCGATGAGGCTGCGGAACATCCACGACTTGGGATTGGTCGCGCCGAAACGCTCGCGCATCATGCGCGCGTACAGGCGGCGGCCGGCGCGGAACTTGGCCACCTCCTCGAAGATCTTCCCCCAGCACGTGAAGTTGAAGGAGATCCGCGGCGCGAAGTCGTCCACTGCCATGCCGCGAGCCTGCATGAGCTCGACGTAGGCCGCGGCGATGGCAAGACCGTAGGCCATCTCCTGGGCCGTGGTGCAGCCGGCCTCGCGGATGTGATAGCCGCAGACCGACACCGGGTTCGAGCGCGGATACTGCCGGGCCGAGAACTCGATGAGGTCGGCCACGAGGCGCAGCGAGGGCTCCACCGGATAGACCCACGTCCCCCGGGCAACGAACTCCTTGAGGATGTCGTTCTGGGGCGTCGTGACCACGCGATCGGGGGGAGCGCCCTGCTGCTCCGCGACGGCGTAGTACATGGCCGTGATGGGCGCCGCCATGCCGTTGATGGTGAGCGACACACTCACGCGATCGAGCGGGATGCCCGCGAACGCCTCTTCCATGTCGGCCAGCGAGTCCACCGCCATGCCGACCATGCCCACTTCACCCTCGGCGCGCGGGTGATCGGAATCGAGGCCGAGTTGAGTCGGCAGGTCGAAGGCGACGTTGAGGGCGTCCTGCCCGTGGGCCATGAGGTACTTGAAGCGCGCGTTCGTCTCGCCCGGCGTGCCGAAGCCGATGTACTGACGCATCGTCCACAGCCGCTCGCGGTACATGTGGCGATGGATGCCGCGGGTGTAGGGATACTCGCCGGGCCGCCCGATGTCGCGCTCGAATTCGGCAGCCCTCAGGTCCTCGGGTCCGTACACCGGCTTGACTGGAATGCCCGCGTGCAGTCGCACGTCCTTCATCGGTTCGTCTCCTTCATCGGGTCGCTCGGCTCGCCCTGCCATGAACGCGCTCACCACGTCGGGAAGCGGGGTGCCCATCGGGAACACGCGGCTCACGCCGATCGCCAGCAGCGGCGCGACGTCGCGAGGTGGAATGATCCCGCCCACGACCACCTTGATCTCGTCCGCGCCCTGCGCGCGCAATCCATCCAGCACCCGTCGGGAGAGGGGCACGTGCGCGCCGGAGAGGATGCTGAGGCCGATGACGTCCACGTCCTCCTGGATGGCCTCCTGCACGATCTCCTCTGGCGTGCGCTTGAGCCCGGTGTAGACGACCTCCACGCCGGCGTCGCGCAGCGCCTGCGCGACGACCTTGGCGCCGCGATCGTGCCCGTCGAGCCCGGGTTTGGCGATGAGGATCTTCATGCGGCGATCTCGAGTGCGACCAGGCGCGCCGTCACCCGCGTGCCGACGACAGTCACGCGCGCGACCGAGATCGGCAGCTTGAATCTCCGCGGCCCGGCGCTGCCCGGATTCAGATAGAGCACGCCGTCGTTCGTGTCCACCCGGGGCTGATGGCTATGGCCGCTGATCACTGCGGCGAAGCCCGCCGCCCGTGGCTCCAGGTCCAGCTCGTGAAGGTCGTGCAGGACGTAGAGGCTCACCTCGCCGACCTCGACGACGTCGGTGAGCGGCAGCGCCTCCGCCCACGGGCCGCGATCGTTGTTTCCACGCACGGCGCTCACGGGGGCGATCTTCCCGAGGCGGGCCAGCACGTCGGCCGAGCCGATGTCCCCGGCGTGGACGACGCGATCGACGCCACGAAGCGCGGCGAGCGCCTCCGGCCGCACCAGGCCGTGAGTGTCCGAGATGACGCCGATCTCCCACCGCTTCATCACGCGGGTGTGAACGCGGGTAGCCAGCGCGGCTGGCCCTTGGCATCGTCGGTCACGCGAAGCGGCATCAACCGCACTCGCTGGCCGATCTGGACGCGCGAGGGATCGGCGGTGACGAGGATCGTGAAGACGCGGTGCCCGTCCACCTTGACGATCGCGAAGACGCGCGGGCCGTCGAAGCCGGCCGGCAGTCCGGTCTCCTGGACCGTGAAGCCGTGCACGACGCCCTCGCCCGGAAGCTCCGCCCAGGTGAATGCATCGCTGCCGCACTCGGGACAGAAGACCCGGGGCGGCCACGCCGTCCGGCCGCACCCCCCGCAGCGCGTCGTGGAGAGCTTGCCCGCTCCGAGCCGCGCATAGAACTCGTGGAGGCGGTTGTGCTCGGCCGACTCGAGCGGGAACGGATCGATGGCCCGGAAATAGCTCACGGAGCGTCGTCCTCGCGCTCGCGCTTGAGACGGCGCAGGAGCTGCCGGACCTTCGCCGTCTCGAACCGCTCACGTGTCTCACCCGCGTAGTCGAAGAACCCGCGTCCGGTCTTGGGCCCGAGCTCGCTGCGCTCCATCTTCTCCTCCACCAGCCGGGGTGTCCGGTAGCGCTCATCGCCCGTCGCCCGCCTCATGAACGCGCTCGCCCGGTAGAGGATGTCGATGCCACCCCAGTCGATGAACTCGAAGACGCCGACGCTGGCATAGCGGAAGCCCATCCCCGAGCGGATCGCGCGATCGATCTCCTCGGGCATGGCCACCCCTTCTTCGACGAGGCGCACTGCCTCGTTCATGAGGAGCACCTGGAGACGCGGCACGATGAAGCCCGGAGAGTCGGCGCAGCGCACCGGCGTCTTGCCCAGACGCGTGAGGAACGTGACGGTACGATCGACGACGGTCGCCGAGGTGGCTGCACCGGGTACGACCTCGACGAGCGGAATGATGTGGGCAGGGTTGAGCCAGTGCACGACGAGGAACCGCTCGGGCCCTCGCACGGCGTCGGCCAGGTGCCTGGGGGAGATCGTGGACGACGTCGAGGCGACGATCGCATCGTCGGCGATGCGCCCCGCCAGTCGCGCGAACACCTCGCGCTTGAGGTCCACGGACTCGGGCAGCGCCTCCTGGACGAAGCCGCACGTCTCGAGGCCGGCGATCTCCGTGCGCTCCTCGATGCGCTCGAGGGCCGGCCCCACCTCGGCCGACTTGATGACGTCTTCCTCGGCCATGAGCCGCAGGTCGCGCGCGATCTCCCGGCGCGCGTCGGCGAGCCCGGCGCCGGCATCGGCGCGGGGCTTGAGATCGACCAGGAGGACGCGACAGCCACCGAGCGCGCAGGTCAGCGCGATCTGGCGTCCCATACGTCCCGGCCCGATCACCGCGACGGCTTCGATCATCCCGCGTCCGTCCCGACGTCGCGCCCGTAGTCCATTCCGCTCCGTGACATCTCAGGCGTCGCGCCCGTAGATCATCACCACATGCTCTCCCATTCCGCTGTTGTTGTGGCTGAGGCCGACGGCGGCGCGAGAGACCTGGCGGGAGCCCGCCTCGTCGCGGAGCTGTGCGAAGATCTCCGCGGCCTGGGCAACACCAGTGGCGCCGAGTGGGTGCCCGCAGCCGATGAGGCCGCCACGGGGATTGACGACGACGTCACCACCGTAGTCGCTGCGTCCGGCCGCTACGAAGGCTCCCGCCTCACCCTTCTTGCAGAAGCCCAGCTCCTCGTAGGCGATCAGCTCGGCGATTGCGAAGCAGTCGTGGACCTCGGCGACATCGACGTCACCGGCTCCGACACCGGCCATCCGGTACGCCGAGGCGGCGGCGCGCTTGAGGGCGGGCCAGTGCGCGTAATCCTCGTGGAGCGAGGTGAGCTGGAAGCCGTCGAGCGCCTG
>MNEG01000031.1:0-19823 GCA_001917585.1 Candidatus Rokubacteria bacterium 13_1_40CM_68_15 | reverse complement strand
GATCATGCGCGAGCAGAGCACCTGATCGAGCGTGGCGCCTTTTCCGAAGTGAGCGTTGGGATTCTTGGCCGCGTGATTGTGGTTCTTGACGCCGACGAGGCCGAGCTGTTCCTCGGTCGTGCCGTACTCGGCCATATGACGCTGGGCCGCGAGGGCGAAGCACGGCGGCGCCGTGAGCCCGAACGCGGCCTCCCACTCGCGGTCCACGCCGGCGCCCATGTTCAGGATGGCCTCCGCGCCGTCGGGCTGGTTCAGCTTCTCGACGCCGAGCACCATCACGATGTCGGCGAGTCCGGCCGCGATGAACGCGTAGGCGTAGCGAATGCCGACCGTCCCCGAGGCACACATGTGCTCGGTGCGCGCAGAGAGCGCCGACGGCTTGATGCCGAGCGCCTCGGCGGCCAGCGACGAGATGTGGCTCTGGAAGGCCGTGCGTTCGGGCATGACGGAGCCCACCACCAGGCCTTCGATGTCCTTCGGCGTGACGCCGGCCACGGAATCAAAGCACGCCTTGCCTGCTTCCCAGATCAGGTCGCGATAGCCCGCCTTGCGGACGCCGAACTTCGAGACTCCCGCGCCGACCAGCGCGACCTTCCTCACGGCATCTCTCCTCTGAGGCGTCGGGCCGCCGCCGTGTGCCCGCGCTCCTCGGCGATGGCCAGCGGCGTGCGCCCGTCCTCGGCACGGGCCCCGACCCGCGCGCCACGGATCAGCAGCATGTCGATGATGCCGACGTCGCCACGGGCGGCCGCGAGGTGCAGCGGCCGATAGCCGCCCGACGCGGGTGTCTCGACGTCGGCGCCACGGGCGAGCAGCGCGGTGATGATCCTCACGTTCGCGCGCCCGGCCAGCGCCGCGTGCAGCGGAGTGTTGGCGAGCCGATTGCGTGACGGCACGCGCGGGTCCGCGCCGGCAGCGAGCAGGCGCTCCACCGCCTCGCCCTGGCCGAAGTAGGCGGCCAGGTGCAGCGCGGTCCAGCCATCCCCGCTGACCGCCTCGACCAGAGCGGGGCGCCCCCGCACCAGCTGGCGGATGCGCGCCGCATCGCCGACCGCGGCCGCCTCGAAGACGTCCAGCTCGGGGCGCGCGGCGAGCAGCGCGGCGAGGGCGTCGGTGTTGCCCTCGTACATCGCAGTCAGGATCGCCGACGCTTCGCTCATCGGAGGCGCTCCGTCAGCAGGCACGCGGTCGAGACGTGTCCGTCGACGAAGATCACCTGGCCGAGGCTCATGACAACGCCTCGCCGCGGCGATAGTCGAGCTCGCGCCCGATGACGAGACGAAGGATCTCCGAGGTGCCGCCACCGGGCAGCAGGAACCGCGCGTCGCGAAAGTACCGCTGGGCCGGATACTCCATGGCCAGGCCGTACGACCCGAAGATACGCGCCGCCTCGTCGGTCACCTTGACCGCCATCTCGGAGGCGAAGAGCTTCGTCATCGCCGCCTCGCGCGTGAGCGTGCGGCCGGCGTCGAGGCCGGCCGCCGCCTGGTACGTCATGAGCGTGGCCGCGTGAAGGGACGTCAGCATGTCGGCGAGCTTGAAGCCGATGGCCTGGTGCTCGACGATGGGCTTGCCGAAGGCGTGGCGCTCCCGCCCGTACGCCAGTGCCGCGTCGTAGGCCGCGCGGGCGAGACCGACGGCGAGCGCCGCCGTCATCACGCGGATCTCGGAGAGGATCGTGCCGACCTTCTCGACGCCGCCCGTCTCGCCGCCCAGCAGGTGCTCGGCCGGCACCTCGACGCCGTCGAGGAGAATCTCGCCCGTCTCCGACGCCCGCACCGCCATCTTCTCGATCTTCTTGCCGAGCGTGATGCCTCGCATCGTCGCCCGGTCGAGGAGGAAGAGCGCGATGTTCTTCATCCCGCGCTCGGGCGACGTCTTGGCGGCGACGGTCAGGACATCGGCCACGGGCGCGTTGGTCACCCACGTCTTGGCGCCCCGCACCACCCAGCCATCGCCGCGGCGCTCGGCGCGTGTCGTGATGTTGGCGACGTCGGAGCCGGCATTGGGCTCGGTCAGCGCGAACGTCGCCACGAGATCGCCACGCAGGGCGGGCGCCAGGTAACGCTCGTGCAGGCGCTCGCTGCCGTACTTGTAGATGAAGTACGTCCCCATGAGCGACTGCATGGCGGCGGCGGCGGCCACCGACATCGAGCCGCGGGCCAGCTCTTCGGCGAAGAGGCAGTACGTCACCATGTCGCTTCCGGCGCCGCCGTACTTCTCGGGATAGCGGAGGCCGAAATACCCGAGCTCACCGATACGCTTGAAGAGCCCGGTTGGAAATTCCGCGCGCTCATCGAGGGCGTCGGCCACCGGCACCACCTCGGCGTCGACGAAGCGGGCAACCGTTTTCCGGAATTCTTCCTGCTCGGCGGTGAAGGAGATCATTTTAAGGGGTGCCGCGAGGCCGGTTCGAACCGTGGGTGGCCTGTGCGAGGCGCGCACGGCTGCGTCGCTCTCCCCGATTGATTCACTTCTTCGAACTGTTCTCGTCGGGCAGTTTCAGTGTCCCACGCAGGCGTTGCGTGGCGGCCTCGTCGACCCGCAGGTCGACTCCGGCGCCGGTGATGACGACACCGTAGTCGCTACGAGCGGCGTCGATCCCGACGTAATCGTCCAGCACGTCGTCGAGCACGCGGGCCGGATCTCGGGCGAGCGGATCGCCGTAGCCGCCGGCACCCGACTGCTGGAACGAGATGACGTCGCCGTACGCGAACTCCCTCGACGCCTTTCCATGAACGATCTCTTCGTCCGGGCCCGGATTGATCAGCGTTCGGGCGAGGATTCCAGGCTTGCCACCGAAGAGCCCGTACGGCGGGAACGTCTGGCGCTCGGACAGGTTCGTCAGCTTGCCGTCATCGGCGAGAAAGCGCATGTCCCGCCGGATCCCGCAGCCACCGCGGAACGTGCCGGGTCCGGCGGAGTCGCGGACCAGCTCGAAGCGTTCCACCACGATCGGCTGGTTGGCCTCCTGGGCCTCGACGGGAATGTTCGAGGCGTTGAACGCCGACGCCATCGCCTCGCAGCCGTCCTTGGTGGCACGAGCGCCGGTGCCCGACAGCACCAGCTCGTAGGCGACGAAGCGGCGGTTTCGCGCGCGGTCCCAGCCGCCGAACGTCGGGTTGGCGAAGTGCGACGACGCGGCGGCCACGCGCTCGGGAAGCGCGCGCGCGAGGGCGCCCAGCACGGCCTCGAACGTCCGGTAGCAGATGATGGCACGCGGGCCGCCGCCGGCCGGCGGCCGCGGGTTGAGGAACGAGCCTGCCGGCGCGCTCACGGTGATCGGCCTGAGCGCGCCTTCGTTCATCGGGCCGAATGGATCGGCGAGGCATTTGACGGCGGCGTACGAGTACGAGCGCGTGTAGTTGATGTACGAGTTCATGCCCGACGCTGTCTGGGGGCTCGACCCCGCATAGTCGATGGTCATCCGATCGCCGTCCACGGTCACGGTCACGGACACGCGCAGCGGATCGGTGCCGGGGCCACAGTCGTCGAGGAAGTCCTCGAAGTGGTACACGCCGGACGGCACCTCGCGGATGGCGGCTCGCATGCTCGCTTCGGTGCGCGCGATGATCTCGTCCATGGCCCCGCTCACGACGTCGCCGCCGTAGCGCTCGACCAGCTCGACCAGTCGCAGCTCCCCGACACGGAGGGCGCTTCGCTGAGCCCGCAGGTCACCCAGCACCTTGTCCGGCGTGCGCGTGTTGGCGGCGATGATGCCGACGACGGCCGCGTCTTCCTCGTACGCGCGCCAGACCTTGGTGGGCGGGATGCGCAGTCCTTCCTGGAAGTAATCGAAGATCCCGACGACGCCCTGGCTGCCCGGGCGCTGGCCGCCGACGTCGGTGTGATGAAGGATGTTGACGGCGAAGCCGATCAACGCGCCGTCGTGGAAAGCCGGCTGGGTGATGAAGAAATCGGGAAAGTGACCCGACCCGAGCAGCGGATCGTTGAGCAGGATCGCATCACCGGGGCGGAGCGTCTCGATCGGGTGCGCGGCCAACGCGTTCTTCACCGCGAACGACATGGCGCCCATGTGCCCCGGCGAGTACGGGCCCTGGGCCACCATGCGCCCCGCCGGATCGAAAACGGCCACCGAGAAGTCCTGGCCCTCGCGCGCCTGCTCGGAATACGCCGTCTTGTGAACGGTGGTGCCGATCTCGACGGCGATGGATTGCAGCGCGCCCCAGATGACGCCGAGGGTGATGGGATCGGGCCCAGTCACGGTCTCACGCTCACGATGAGGCTCGCGTAGTCATCGACGGTTGCCGTCACGCCCGGTGGCAGCACGGTGGTGGACTCTCGCTCCTCGACGATGGCAGGGCCGCGGAGCGAGCGGCCGGGCGCGAGCCGATAGCGGTCGTACACGGGAGTCTCGATCCAGCCGTCGGTCTCCGGGAACCAGGCTCGGCGGTCTGGCTTCCGTGCTCTCGACCCGTCCGTTTCCTCCCCACCGTACCGCGCTCGCTGAAGTCGAATCGGCATCGTCTGGCCTGTTGCCGACAGCTTCCAGGTCACGATCTCGACGGGCTCCGACGGATTCGCGTATCCGTAACGCGCCGCATAGATCTCGTCGAACGACCGCCGCACGCCGGCCAGCGCAGCGGCGTCGAGTGCGCCCGCCGGGACGGGCACCGTCAGCTCGTACCCCTGCCCGACATAACGGGCATCGGCCGAGCGCGCGATGACGACGTCGCCGTCCACCGCCGATTCGCGCACGACCTCGGCCGCCTGTCGCGTCATGTCATCGTACATCGCGCTCACGAAAGCGAGGTCGACGGCGTCAACACGGCGCATGTAGGTTCGGGCGACGTCGAAGCGGACCTCGGCGGCGAGCAGACCGATGGCGGCCGTCACACCGGCGGCGACGGGCATGATCACGCGAGGAATGCCGAGCGCCTGGGCCAGGCGGCAGCCGTGCACTGGACCGGAGCCGCCGAAGGCCACGAGGGTCAGAGCCCTCGGATCGCGCCCGCGCTCGATCGACACCACCCGCGTGGCCAGCTCCATGTTCGTCGTCACGATCTGGTGAATGCCCCAGGCCACCTCCTCGACCGACAACCCCAGCGGACGCGCGACGCGCTCGGCGATCGCGCGTGCGGCGGCGGCGCCGTCGAGCGTCATCGTCCCGCCCGCAAAATACTCGGGATTGAGATAGCCGAGGGCCAGGTTGGCGTCGGTCACCGTCGGCTCGGTACCGCCCCGCCCGTAACAGACCGGCCCCGGCGTCGAGGACGCACTCTCGGGACCGACGGCGATCACCCCGAGCCTGGCCCGAGCGATCGAGCCACCGCCGGCGCCGATCTCGACGAGATCGATGGCCTGGATGTTCATCGGCAAGCCGCTGCCCGGCGCATTGTTCACGCGATGGAGCTCGAAGGCGGTCGTCGTTCCCGGCCGCCCGTTCTCGACGAGGGCCAGCTTGGCCGTCGTGCCGCCCATGTCGAACGCGATGAGGTCGCTATGACCGGTCAGCTCGCCGTAGGCGGCGGCCATCAAGGCGCCGGCGGCCGGCCCCGACTCGATCATGCGGACGGGATAGCGCTCCATGGCCTCGGCGGTGGCGATGCCGCCCGACGACTGCATGACGAAGAGCCGCCCTCGATAGCCACGCTCCTTCAGCGCCGCGCCGAGCCCGCGCAGGTACTCGCGGAGCGCCGTCATCACGTACGCGTTCACGACCGTCGTGGAAGTGCGCTCGTACTCCCGGAAGGTGGGCGAGACCTCGTGGGAGAGCGTCACCACCATCCCGGGAGCCTCATCGGCGGCGAGCTCGGCCACCCGCTTTTCGTGGACGGGGTTGCGGTAGGCGTGCAGGAAGCAGACGGCCAGCGTGGTCACGCCGCGCGTGGCCAGCTCGCGGATGGCGCGGCGGGCGTCGTCCTCGTCGAGCGGTGTGCGGACGGACCCGTCGGCCAGCACCCGCTCGGTCACCTCGCCGATGAGCCGGCGCGGAATCAACGGCGCCGGCTTCTCGATCTGGAGGTCGTAGACCTGGTAGCGCTTCTCGCGCCCGATGATGAGAACGTCACGGAAGCCGCGCGTGGTGAGCAACCCCACCCCCTGCGCCTTGCGCTCGATGACGATGTTGGAGCCGAGCGTGGTGCCGTGAACGACCTGGGCGATCTCGTCCCATCCCACGGCCGCCGTCAGCTGGTCGAGACCGGCCAGGCAGGCGGCCGACGGATCGGGGTACGTCGTCAGCCGCTTGGCGGTCGTCAACTCGCCGGTCGGTGACTGGAGCACGAAGTCGGTAAACGTACCGCCGACGTCGAACCCAACCCGGTACGGCATCCGGTCTCAGCTCCGACGTTCCGCCCGGGACAGCACCATGCGGTAGGGGTAACGCCGGCTGGTCTGATAGGTCTGAGCGTGCTCGACGGGCTCGCCGCTCAGCGCGAAATACGTGCGCTCGAAGAGCAGCAGGGGCGTGCGCGGGCGCAACTGCAGCAGCTCGGCCACGTGGCGCGGCGCGAGCGTCGCCTCCGTGACCTGCTCCATGAACTTGATCGACGTGGCGAAGTGGCGCTCGATGGCGCCAATCATCGACGTCTTCGAGAGGTCCTCGTCACTCAGGGCACGGCCGATGGCTTCCGGCAGGTAGGCCGTCACGTGCTGGAACGGCCCGTTGTCGGCATGGCGGACGCCGACGACACGGTAGGCCGTAGACCCCGGCGGAAGCCTCAGCGCCTGCGCGATGTTGGCCGGAACCGGAACAACCTCGCGATTCAGCAATTTGAACCAGGTCTCCTCACCCATCGCCACGATGTCGCCGACCGATCCGATCACGCGCAGCTTGCGGTCACTGCCACCCGGAGTGGCGGTCGAGAACGTTCCCCGCCCGGCGTGGCGATACAGCAGGCCTTCCTGCACGAGGACGTCGAGGGCCTGTCTGATCGTCGGGCGGCTGACTTTGTAGGTGGCGCAGAGCTGATGCTCGGAAGGGATCCGCTCGCCTTCCCCGCGGAGGTCGCGGCGCAGGGCGTCGGCGATCTGGAGATAGCGGGGCACGCCTGGACGGTATTCCACGGGTGGCCTCCGGTGAAAATTGTCTAGACAAATACCACCGTCGCTGTACGGCGTCAAATTCGTCGCTGGCAGGGCGCGCCGGAGTGACGACGCCCCGATCAGCTGCGGCGGCCGCGGCCCCCGTCGGGTGAGGAGAAGTCCTTGGCCCGCATCCGTTTGACGAGATCCTCGAACGAGGACGTCTGGATGATCTTGTTGAACTGCGTGCGGTAATTACCGACCAGGCTCACGCCTTCGATGACGACGTCATAGACCCGCCAGCCGTCCTTCTCGCGCAGCAGCCGATAATCCACCGGCACCTCGGTACCCTGCTTGGTGACGATGCGCGTTTTCACCGTGGCCTGGTCGCCGTCCACGGTCTCGCCCACGTACGCGATCTTCTCACCCTGGTAGAGGTCGATCTTGCCGACATACGCCGCCTCGAGGAGATCGCTGAAGAGCCTGACGAACTCCTCGCGCTCGGCCGGCGTACGCTGCTGCCAGTGCGGTCCCAGCGCGCGCTTGGCCGTTTCCTCGAAGTCGAAGAGACGGTTCGCGATGCGACGGATCTCCGCGCGCCGCGCGGGCCCATCGGGCTGGCTCTGGACGACCTTGATCACTTCGTCCACGCTGCGTCGGACCTGATCGGTGGCCTCTCCGGCCCGAGCGATGCTGGCGGCGAGGAAGACGAGGAGCATGGTGAGACCGAGTGCACGAGTTGTTCGCATGACCCCGCAGAAGAGCAACCCGGGTGCCACCGAACCCCTGTTACCCGCGTGAGCGGGTGATGATCTCGACCTCACCCCGGTCGCTCACGAACGTTGTCAGGAGCCAGCTCACCACGCTGACGATGAGAGCGCCGAAGACCGCCGACCAGAACCCGGACACGACAAAGCCGCGCACGAGCCGCGCCGTGAGCCATAGACAGAGACCGTTGAGGACGAAGAGAAAGAGCCCGAGGGTGAGTAGCGTCACCGGCAGGGTCAAGACGATGAGGATCGGCCGCACGACCGCGTTGATGAGACCCAGAACGAGCCCTGCGCCGAGCGCCGGAACCACGCCGTCGATGGAGAGACCGGGCACGATCGTGGCCGCGAAGTAGATCGCCACGGTGTTGATGAGCACGCGAAGGAGAAAGCCCACGGCTCATGATCGCACGAGGACACAAAAGGCGGCTCGGGGGTGGGTACCGGTGCCCAACCCCCGAGCGCTCGTCGCTTTTGGCGTATGCGCAGTCTCAGCTGCGCGTCCCGGTGTACACCGGGATCTTGGTGTTACGGTGCTTCCGCTGCGGCGCGCCCCCGGATCACTCCCCGGACAGCGCGCCCGACCGGCCCGGTGGTATCTCCATCGTGACCTCCGCTCCGGTTGCCACCACGACGGAAAGTTGGCGCCTTCGTCTTCCGTCGTCTCCACCAATACGCCCGTGGCCGGGCGGAGTCAATAGGCACGAACCGGTGTGTTACCGCGTGAGCACCATCCACGTTCCGATGCCGATGAACGCGAGGCCTGCGACGAGCTCGAGCTGCGCCGGAGCCATCCACCGCTCGAGCCGCGATCCGAGCAGAACCGCGAGGCCGCTCGAGAGAATCAGCGCCGCGGCGGCGGCGAGAAACACGCCGACCGGGCTCACCCCCGGGGTCGTCGCAAAGGCGAGCGTCGCCAGCTGAGTCTTGTCCCCGAGCTCCGCCATGAAGACGCTGCCGAACACCACAAGGTAGAGTTTCATGCGATCGTTTATACCAGGGAGGAAAGCGACCATGGCACATGAGGAACACGACGTCGACGCACCGGCGGTGACCATCCGGCAAGGCATCGCCCGTCGCGTGACCGCGCAGGACGTCGCGATCCGGCAGGGCGGGGCGATCCAGATCTCGGGCGGAACGGTGCGCTTGAGCCAGGGCGGTGTCGGGCTGGCGATGGCCGAAAAGGCCACGCTCGAACAGATGGCGGCGCAGGCGGTGCTCGCGCGCGACACCGTCACGATGGATCAGGCGGCGGCGGGTGTCGTCATGGCGCGACAGGTCCAGGCACGGCAGAGCGCCATCGGGATCCTCGTTGCCAACGAGGTGAAGGGCGACGGCCTGCGGGTGTTGATCAGCGTGCGCTCGGCGTTCGCGTTCGGTGCCGGCCTCGGCTTCGCCGCGGCTCTGCTCCGACTGCTGCGCCGGCGCTGAGGCTCGTCTACTCGGGGAACAGCCGGACGACGGCCATCCGTGCGCGCATGGTGTGCGCCGCCGCCTCGAGTCCTACGAGGGACCGGCTGACGCGGATGAGCTGAAGGGCCGTGACCCCGAGAAGCCCGGCTGAAAACATCAGCACGAAAGCCAGCGTGACGTTCATGGATGGCATGCTTGATCTCCCTCCTTGGGTCATCGGCAGCGACGCCACGGTTCCGGAGGCGGCACCGCCGTCGCCTGCTAGAATCGAGCGCAGGTGAGTCCGCTGAGAGACCTCCTCACGAAGCAAGTGTCGTCGGCCTTCGCGACCGCAGGATACGACCCTGCCCTGGGCGAGGTCGTCCCGTCGCAACGGCCAGATCTGGGACAGTTCCAGTGCAGCGGGGTGCTCGCGGCGGCGAAGAAGCACCGGCGCGCGCCCCAAGCGATCGCCGACGACGTGATCGCCCGGCTCAAGACGAGCGACGTGTTCGGGAGCGTCTCGTTCGCGGCCCCCGGCTTCATCAACCTCACCGTGACGGACGAGTTCCTCACGTCGTTCGTCGAGCAGGTCGGGCGCGACGAGCGGCTCGGATGCCCGCTGATCCCGGAGCCGGGCACCGTCGTCCTCGACTTCGGCGGACCGAACATCGCGAAGGCCATGCACGTCGGACATCTGCGCTCGTCGATCATCGGAGATTCGCTTCAGCGCCTGTTCCGGTTCGCCGGACACAAGGTCCTCAGCGACATCCATCTCGGCGACTGGGGCACTCCGATGGGGATGCTCATCGCGGAGCTCCAGCACCGCCGTGGGATCACCACGCTCGACGATGCCACGGCCGCGCGGGCGGCGGCGGCTCTGTCGGTTCACGATCTGGAGGAGATGTACCTGGCGGCCGCCACGCAGACGCGGGCGAGCGACGAGAGCCTCCGCGAAGCGTTGCAGGCAACCGTCGGCTTGCAGCAGAACCAGCCGGGCTACCGCGAGTTGTGGCGTCAGCTCGTCGCCGTCTCGGTGGCCGCGTTGCGCGAGGACTTCGACACCCTCGGTGTGAGCTTCGACCTCTGGCTCGGCGAGAGCCATTTCAGCGACCGAATCCCGGGACTGGTCGAGCGTCTGCTCGCGCAGGGGCATGCCGTCATGAGCGAGGGCGCCGTCGTGATCCCGGTGGCCGAACCCCAGGACCAGCAAGAGATGCCGCCGCTCATCCTCGTCAAGTCGGACGGCGGCTACACCTACGCCACCACCGATCTCGCCGCGGTCGACGAGCGCGCCGGCGATCTGCGCGCCGACGCCATCCTCTACGTCGTCGACAAGCGCCAGGGCCTTCACTTCACCCAGGTCTTCCGCGCCGCGCGCAAGACGGGCCTGGCCCGCAACGCACGGCTGGAGCACCTCGCGTTCGGAACCATGAACGGTCCCGATGGCAAGCCCTTCAAGACGCGCGCGGGTGGCGTGATGAAGCTCAAGGACCTCATCGACATGGTGACGGAGGCGGCGCTGCAGCGGATGCAGGACTCGGATATCGCGACGACCTTCTCCGAGACGGAGCGGCGGCGGCTGGCCCGCCAGGTCGGACTGGCGGCCTTGAAATTCGGTGACCTGTCGAATGTCCGGACCTCCGACTACGTCTTCGACCTCGACCGGTTCTTGCGTTTCGAGGGGCGCACCGGACCGTACCTGCAGTACGCCGCCGTCCGCATCAAGTCGATCTTTCGGAAGGCGGAGCTCTCCGACGACGAGGTGGGCGGGTCGCTGATCGCCCCGCAGACGGCCGGCGAGCGCGATCTCATGCTGGCGCTCGCGAGTCTCGGGGATGCCGTGCGTCAGGCCTACGAGCGGCGGGCTCCCAACGTCCTGTGCGACTTCGCGCACACCCTGGCCCAGCTCTACAGCCACTTCTATCACGAATGCCACATCCTGAGTGAGGGCGACCCCGGGCGGCGCGCCTCGTGGCTGCGGCTCTCCCAGATCACCCTCCGCCAGCTCGGGCTCCTGCTCGGTCTCCTCGGCATCGAGGTCCCCGACCGCATGTAACGGCGCGGCTCGAGCCGCATCAGCGGGTAGAATCGATGACATGACATCGAACGGGCTTCGCCGATCTCTTGCCCTCGTCCTCCTCGTCCTCACCGCCACCTCAGCCTTCGCCGCCGATCCGACGCTACCGCCGGCGACCTGGCTGCTCGATCAGGTCAAGACGCTCTCGGCGCCCGAGATGGACGGCCGGGGCTCGGGAACGCCGGGCGCCGAGCGCGCCAGCCAGTATATCGCACGCGTCTTCACCGAAGCCGGACTCAAGCCCGGCGGCGACAACGGAACGTTCTTCCAATCGTTCCCGGTCTCGACCGGCATCAAGCTCGGCGGCGGTAACGCGCTCACCATCGTCGCGCCCACGGCCCGGGACCTGACGCTCGGCAAAGAGTTCCTGCCTCTCGCCGTGTCGGCTGACGGTTCGGCCGAAGGGGACGTGATCTTCGTCGGCTACGGCATCACGGCCCGCGACCTCAACTACGACGACTACGCGGACCTGGACGTGCGCGACAAGATCGTGCTGGCCATGACCGGCGAGCCACGGTCCAATGATGCCGGCAGTCCCTTCCGACGGCCGGAGGCGTATCACTACTCCGAGCGCAGCCACAAGATCATCAACGCGCGGGAGCACGGCGCTCGGGCGATCCTGCTCGTCGCGCATCCGGGAGCGCCACGGCAGTCGCTGCCGCCACTCCGGGGCATCACCCAGCCGTGGAACATCCTGGCCAGCTCGCTCACCAGCCGAGTCGCCGACACCCTGCTGGCGCCGGGCGGACGGCGGCTCGCCGACCTGGCCGCGGAGATCGATCAGAAGCTGGCGCCCCAATCGTCGACGCTGCCAGGCGTTCGCGTGCGCCTGGCTGTCAGTCTGAAGCGCGAGCGCGGCACGGCGGCCAACGTCGTGGGGATCCTCCCCGGGACCGATGAAAAGCTGCGTGACGAAGCCATCGTGATCGGCGCGCACTACGACCACCTCGGCCGCGGAGGTGAAGGCTCACTGGCTCCCGACCAGGTTGGAACCATCCATCCCGGGGCTGACGACAACGGGTCGGGCACGGCGGCGGTGATGGGCCTGGCCCGAGCGTTCGCCGCGGCCGGAGGCACGCCGCGCACTCTGATCTTCGTGACTTTCGCCGGCGAGGAGATGGGACTGCTCGGCTCGGCACACTACGTGCGCCATCCCGCGCTGCCGCTCGACCGGACAGTCCTCATGGTCAACCTCGACATGGTCGGCCGGCTTCGCGATGATCGACTCTTCGTGGGCGGCGCCGACAGCGCCAAGGAGCTGCGCCAGGTCGTCGACGACGCCGCGCGCGGGCTCGGCCTGACGCTCCAGCTCCGCGGCGATCCCTTCTCGCCATCCGATCACACGTCCTTCTATACGGCGGGCCGCCCGGTGCTCTTCCTCTTCACGGGGGCGCATGGCGACTATCACCGGCCCACCGACACCTGGGAGAAGATCAACGCGCCCGGTCTCGCCACCGTGGCGACACTCGCCATGCGCGTGGTGTCGGCGGTGGCCCGCGAGGCGACGCCGCCGGCATACGTGAAGATCGAGGCGCCGGCCCGCGGCCAGGGTGGTGGTGGCTATGGCCCAATCTTTGGGGTCATTCCTGACTTCGGCGAGGCCGATCGTCTCGGCGTGAAGATCACCGGGGTGCGTCCCGGGAGCCCGGCCGACAAGGCGGGAGTGCGTGCCGGTGACGTCATCGTGAGGTTCGCAGGCGTGGACGTGAAGACTTTGGAAGATCTGACCTTTGCCCTGCGCGGCCATCGCGCCGGCGATCGCGTGGACGTGGTGGTCGAGCGCGACGGCAAGGAGCACCAGGTCTCCGCCGTCCTCGAGAACCGGCGCTGACGACGGCCGCTCTCGGTCGCACCCTCGTTCTCGACGAGCTGTTCGACCTCTCGCTGTACCGTACGCTGCGCGGCACGGCCCGTGACCCCGGCTTACGCCGCATGCTCGACGAGCTGGTGCCGATCGAAACACGTCACGCCGCGTTCTGGCAGGAGTTCTTCGGAACCGAGGTCAACCGGCTCGACGGCTGGCGCCGCCTCAAGCTCGGCGTGATCGCGCTGCTGTGCCGGGTCCTCGGTGATCGTGCGATCCATCTCGTGCTGGAGGCCATCGAGATCTACGGCGTACGAAAGTACCTCGCGCTGTGGGACTCGTATCGCGGCGATCGCCTCGGGGAGGCGGTACGCGCGGTTCTCGTGGACGAGCTACAGCACGAAGACCGGGTCGTGAGCGCGGCCAAGGGACGACAGGTCGACCCCAATAGCGTGCGGAGCGTGTTTCTCGGCTTCAACGACGGTCTCGTCGAGATACTGGGCGCAGTGAGCGGCTTCTTCGCCGCCTTCGCCGACGCGCGGTCGATCCTGGTGGCCAGCTCGACGGTGGCCGTCGCCGGCGCGTTCTCGATGGGGGCCGGCGCCTGGGTCGCGGGCAGCTCGGAAGGCGAGATGACGCGTCTCGAGCGCGATCGTCGTCGGTTTCTCGGCGAGGGCGGCCAGGACCTCGCGTCCGAGCCGGCGCCCCTGCGCGACGCGGTCCTGGTCGCCGTGTCGTACCTGCTCGGTGCGCTGGTACCGGTGCTCCCCGTTCTGCTCGGCGCCCGTACCGTCGTCGCCTCGATCGTCGTGGGCGCGGTCGCAACGGCGGCCGTCTCGGCGATCCTCGCGTTCCTCTCCGGTATGCGGCTCGGACGGCGTCTGTTGATCAACTGCGCGATCCTCGCCGCTGCCGTCGCGGTGACCTATGTGATCGGCCTGCTGGCCAAGACGGTCTTCGGCATCGCCGTCGTCTGAGCTTGTCGAGGTCGCCTGAAGTCTAGAAGCGGACGCGGACGCCGTACATGAGGTCGAAGCCGCTGACGTCGGTGGCGCTTCGTCCCAGCGGCAGAAGCCGCTCGCCCCCGCCCCGGGTGACGTGGTACTCGCCGTAGAGCGTCGAGTTGGGGTCGAGCATCCACGTCAAGCCTGCTCCGGCCCGGACACCGAGGCCGTAGGTCGTGTCGGCTCGCGGATCGAGGGTTCTCGTGATGTGATCAGGATCCGTCATGAAAAAGGTCGGCCCGACCAGGAGGTAAGGCTGGAGCGCCGCGAGGTCGCTCAGCGCCGCCGGCGACGGCCAGCGAAGGCGGAGGTCGAAGCCAACCGATGTGCTCGGCTCGAGCAAACGATAGGGCCCGACGTCCACGCCCATGTCGACGAGACCTCCGCCGAGGCGGAACGAGGGAAGATCGTCCGGGCGCGGCTGAGCGCACACGAAGGTGGCCGTTGCGACCAGCACCGTCGCCGCCATGATCACCGCGGATCGCAGCCTAGTTCTCACGCACTAGAGGATAGCAGGTTCCGCTGACGTTTTTCGTCAGCGCGCCACGACGGCGGGTCACTCGCCAGCCCTCCGGCTCGGCGCGCCTCACGCCGAAGTCCTCGATCTTTCAGAATCGAGACCCTTGGCACCTGCTGTGCAAAATCGGGCCCGTATGACGCCTCTCAACGCACCCAAGGTCGTGGTCGTGATGCCAGCCTATAACGCGGGCCGGACGCTTCGGATGACGTACGAAGCGCTGCCCAAGGACACGGTGAGCACCGTCATTCTGGTGGACGACGGGTCCACCGACGAGACGCTCGACATCGCGCGCGAGCTCGGTCTCGAGATCTTCGTCCACAACCAGAACTACGGTTATGGCGCGAACCAGAAGACGTGCTATGCCGAGGCGCTTCGCGCCGGCGCCGACGTCGTCGTCATGGTGCACCCCGACTATCAATACGATCCACGCCTGGTACCACAGATCATCGAGCCCATCGTGCAAGGCCGTGCCGACGTCGTCCTGGGCTCACGACTCAAGAACGGTTCCGCGCTGGCCCAGGGCATGCCGTGGTGGAAGTACGTGTCGAACCGGTTCCTGACCTGGGTGGAGAACGCGGCGTTCGGTCTCCGTCTCTCCGAGTACCACACGGGATACCGCGCCTTCCGGCGCGAGGTGCTGGAGACGGTCAACTTCCGGATGAACTCCGACGGCTTCATCTTCGATCAAGAGATCGTGGCGCAGGTGGTCGCCTCCGGCTTCCGCATCGGCGAGATCGCGGTACCTACGCGCTACTTCCCGGAAGCGTCGTCGGCGAGCTTCACGGCCTCCGCCGTGTACGGGCTGAAGATTCTGGGGCTCGTCGGCCGGTATTTGCTGCACATGCGGGGCTTCGTCCGCTCCCTGGGGTTCGAGAGCCTGCGCGCCCGGTACACGCAGCTCTCGACGGCGCGCACGCACGCGGCGTGATTATTGAGTTGGGGGGACCCGTTCCGCTTCCCCCCAAACCCCCCTCATTTGCGCTGGGCCCGACACGGCGAAGCTTCGGAGCCCGCTAGTACTTGTAGAAGCCCTGGCCTGACTGTGGGGGGACCCGTTCCGCTTCCCCCCAAACCCCCCTCGCTGCGCGTGGCCCGACCGTGGGGGAGCTTCGAGCCGCTAATACTTGTAGAAACCCTGGCCTGACTTCCGTCCCAGGTGTCCTGCCATCACCATGCGCTTGAGGAGTGGCGGCGGAGCGTAACGCGGCTCACGGAACTCATCGAACATCACCTCGGCGACGTACATCGTGGTGTCGAGCCCCACGAGATCGAGCAGCGTGAACGGCCCCATCGGATACCCGCAGCCGAGCTTCATCGCCTGGTCGATGTCCTCGAGCGTCGCGAGGCCGCTCTCGTACACGCGGATGGCGTCGAGGAGGTACGGCACGAGGAGGCGATTCACGATGAACGCGGTCGCGTCCTTCGTCTGGACCGGCGTCTTGCCGACCGCCCTCACCCAGTCCGTCGCGGTCCTCACGGCCGTCTCGTCGGTGAGAATCGTCCGCACGACCTCCACCAGCTTCATGAGCGGCACCGGATTGAAGAAGTGAAGACCGAGCACCTGCCCCGGCCGCCGCGTCGCCGCCGCCATCGCGGTCACGTTGCACGATGACGTATTGGAGGCGAGGATCGCGTGGGGCGGGCAGATGCGGTCCAGCTTGGCGAACGTCTCGTTCTTGAGCGGCTGATTCTCGGTGATCGCCTCGACGACCAGGTCGCAATCCTTGAGATCGTCCAGCCGCGTCGTTCCCACGATGCGACCGAGCACGTCGTCCTTCGCCTTCGCCTCCATCTTGCCGCGCGCCACCAGGCCCTCGAGCATCTTCCTCAGATTGCCCAGGCCGCGCTGGAGCAGCTCGTCATTGGCCTCGACCACCATCGTCGCGAAGCTCGCCTGGGCCGACACCTGCGCGATGCCGGATCCCATGAGGCCGCAGCCGAGAACACCGACCTTGTTGATGGGCATTGGTCCTCCGAGCTGACGAGCGAACGCTTGCTAGTTGCGGAAACGGCGGCCCGGCAACGGCGGCGGCTCGTAGTGCGCCGTCCCCGGCGGGCACGGGTTCTTCACGGTCACGCTGACGCCACCGTAGCGAACACTGCCGTCCGGCTGCACGACGCCGGCCGGGGCACGCGGCGGCGGACCTTCTTCCTTCAGGGCCTGGTCGAAGGCAGCCTCGCGGCGCTCGATCGGAGCGCCAACGATGCTGAGAAAGAGGGAAGCGTTGATCGGGGTCTTGGCTTCCTCGGCACCGGCAGTCGTGACGAGGCCGAGCGCCAGGAGCGCGCCCAGCAGGACAGCCAGTCGGAACCCGGTGATCCGCGGCACGAGCACCATTCTAGTCGTAGACGATGAGGGAGTGTAGCGGATAGTTCTTGAGCTTGTCATGACCGTGGAGGAACGCCAGCTCGATCAGGAACGCGACGCCGACGACATGACCGCCGACCTGCTCGACGAGTCTCAGGGTCGCTGCCATCGTCCCGCCGGTCGCGAGCAGATCGTCGACGGCCAGCACACGCTGGCCGGGCCGGATGGCGTCTTCGTGCATCGCCAGAGCGTCGCGACCGTACTCGAGCTCGTATTCCACCTCGATCGTTTTCCCGGGCAGCTTGCCAAGCTTGCGCACGGGGACGAATCCCGCACGGAGCTGATGCGCCAGTGCCCCGGCGAAGATGAATCCACGAGACTCGATGCCGACGACGATCTCGACCCTCTCCTGCTGGTAGCGCTCGGCCAGAAGGTCGACGACATAACGGAAGGCCGGCCCGTCCTTGAGGAGGGTCGTGATGTCCTTGAAAAGGATGCCCTCCGTCGGAAAATTCTTGATGTCGCGGATCTTGGCTCGGAGACTGGCCAGCTCCATCGCGGGCGTATATTACCGGGCTCCCGCCGCGGCGCACAAGGACCGGCGGAGCGCGCAGGCTGACACGGGATGGGTGTCCACATGTCAGCGCGACAACACTCGGCCGTGGGTATAGCGCCGTAAATGGCCTATTTTCGCGCCGGGCGGACCCCCGGAGGGTATGGCACTCCCTTTGCTGCGGTCGTTGGGCCACCACGCATGGAAAACACGATCGGCACGAACAAGCTCGCACCCCTCAAGATGGTCAATTTCATCGCGGGTCTGCTGATCGATCTGCCTTCTCGAAGCAAGGTCGTCTCGGTCGAAGTCGCGAGCGACACGTACCTGGTCACGGTCGCGTCGGCAAACGGCGGCGTGAGCCTTCACCACCTTTCGGCGTGGGATGTGAGCCGAAGCATGCGCGGCGACCCCAACGCTCTCGCTACGCTTCGCGCCGACCTTGGCCGTCACGCGATGGCGGTGTAGGAGGAGCAGTATGCTGACCCGTGACGACGCTCAACGATTTCTGCTCGGGGCCCTCGGAGAGTTCGCTCGCGATTGGGAGGCCGTCAGCGACGTGACCGAGATCACCGCTCAGGAACCCAACGCGTGGCTCTCTGGAGTGGGCACGTTCGGCGTGATCCTGCGCCACCGGACCACCCAGGCGCTGAAGGTGCTCGGTCGGCGGTCCGGTCCTCAACCGGCGAGCTACCATCGCGGGATCTCGCACCAGGTACTCAAGGCCTACAGCGACCGCAACACCGACCCGATGCGCCGTTACCTGGAAGAAGTCGGAATCTCAGCCTCGAACGGTCGTAAGCCCGCCTTCCGCGCCGGCTAGCTTCAGCCCCGCCGTAGCGCCCGCCCTGCAGGGCCTTGCCGTGTATGCACGCTGCGCGGCCCAGCGTTTTGCAGATCCTGCGATCGAACCGCCGTGTTTTCCAGTAGTTACAGTCCGGCACGAGGCTTGAGTAATACCGACATCGAGGAAGGAGGTGTGAACATGGTCAAGAAAATCGCGTTCATGACCTTGATGTCGGTTCTCGCCATCGCTCCGCAGGCCTTCGCCTTCGGAGGCGGTGGTGCCGGTAAGGGCGGTAACGGCCCAGTCTCCGGCACATTCGGGGACTTCACGTACTCTGGGACCTGCAACAACGGCCAGTGCTCCGGCATGGTCCAGCCGGGAAACGGGACGTTCGACGTCAGACTCAGCACTGCGGAGCCGTTCGCGGGCCTCATCGTCGGGCTCGGGCTCCTCGGCGCCCGCTACCTGCGGCGGCGCTAAAACTTCCACCTGCTGCCACGGGCGGCTGGAAGCGCCGCCAGACTCGGAATGATGGCGTCGGGAGTGACCTCGGCTCTGCTTCCCGCCCGCGCGGAGACCAGGATGACCCGCATCCCGGCCCCCCGCCCGCCCTGAACGTCGAGGACCGGATCGTCGCCGACGTGAACGGCCGTCTCCGGCTCACCGCCCACCGCTCGCAGCGTCAGCCCGAAAATGGCCGGATCGGGCTTTCGAATCCCGACCTCGTCCGAAAATGTCGTGTGCGCAAAGCAGTCCAGCAGTCCGTACTGCCCCAGGAGCTTACGCAGCGTGACGCCCGGTGTGCGCATCGTGTTCGACACCAGCGCCAGGGTGTGGCCGCGCGCGCGCAGGGCTTCCAGAGCGTCGCGCGCGCCAATGTCCACCGCCGGGGGCACCACCAGGATGGGTCGTGAGTAGGCCTCGACGAGATCACGCATCAATGAGGGACTCAGCCGATCGTGCAGCCGAGGGTCCACGGCGGCGAGGATCGCGCCGACATGCTCCTGTACCGGAACGTCGCGACGCGTGCCCCAGATGCGACGGAGGTACGAGCCCGAGGCCTCGTAGGCGCTGTCGAGAGCGGCACGCTTCACTCGCGTGCCCGCGCCCGTGAGGATGCGCTCGAAGTCGTTCAACCGGGTGCGCTTGTAGCGGTCGTCGCTCGAGGGGCCATCGAAGAGCAGCGTGCCCCAGAAGTCCACGGTGATCGTCCGGATCTTCAGTGCGGCGCCTCGAACTTCGGGGGACGCTTGGCCAGGAAGGCGGCGGCGCCCTCGGCCGGCTCACCGCTCGCGTAGGCGGCGGCGAACGCGTTGATCCCATAGCGGATCGCAGTGCCCAGGTCCGTGTACCGCCAGCGCAACATCAGCTCCTTTTGCAGACGGATCGCAGTCGGTCCTGCGGCCAGGATCTTCGCGACGAGACCTTCGACGGCGGTCGTGAGCTCGACAGCGGGCACGACCTGGTTGATCAGTCCCCAGGACAGCGCCATCTCGGCGCCGATCGCGTCGCCGGTGAGCAAAAGCTCGGCGGCGCGCCCGGGCCCGACAAGCGGCGGCAGCAACGCTGCTTCGATCACCGACGGGACACCGACGCGCACTTCCGGCAGTCCGAACGTCGC
>MNEG01000045.1 GCA_001917585.1 Candidatus Rokubacteria bacterium 13_1_40CM_68_15 | reverse complement strand
CGCGCTCATGACGCTGCCCAAGCTCTTGATGCTGGACGAGCCTTCGCTCGGCCTGGCCCCGTTGATCGTCAAGGACATCTTCCACACTATCGCCGAGATCAATCGCGCCGGGACGACCGTGTTGCTGGTCGAGCAGAACACGCGCCAGGCGCTGGCACTCTCCCGCCGCGGTTACGTGGTCGAGAACGGGAGCGTAGCGCTGGTCGGCAGCAGCGAGGAGCTGCTCGGTAACGAGCACGTCCGTCGCGCCTACCTCGGCCTGTGAAGGCCACCATACCTCTGGCTTCGGGGGTTCGGAACCCCGGCTACTCCAGACGCCATCGCTTCATGTCCCACCTGTCCAACATCCACGACGGGTAGCCGCGGAAATCCGGTGTCTCCTTCTTGAGGAATTCTTCCAGCGCCGGGTAGCTGCCCGCCTGTTCGTAGGCGCGCTTAACCAGCGGAGCCACCGGCGTCAGCGTCTGGATGACGAAGTTCCAGTCGACCGGCTGCTTCAATGTCCCCGCCCGGTGCATGAACCGAGCGCCGTTGACGGCGTGGGCGACGTCGCCTTCCGTGACCCATACCCAGTCACGGATCGTGAACAGCATCCCGTTTTTGATGGCGGGCTGCGCCGCCTCGAACGGCATCTGGAAGTACCTGTTCCCCAGCTCCCAGATCTTCCGGTAGTCCTTGTGGAGCGCCTTCGACGCTTCGTGGTGCGCGAGCAGGAACGCCACCACGAGGTCGGGGTGCTCCTTCACCAGCTCGGTGCGGACGACGTAGAAACCGCGCTGACCGATGTAGCCCTCCGGCCACGCCCACGCGTTCTTCGCCCCCGGCATGACGGCGCCGGCGCCCAGCTTGTGAGCCGGTCCCGCCGTGCCGTAGCTCGAAACGAGGATCGTCCCGTTCTTCGTGACGTTCTGCATCTTATAGACGCCGGGCGAGGCGGGCGTCACCGCATCCACACCCTTCGGCATCGTGAGCATGTCCGGCTGGGTCATCTGTACGAGCCGCACCCCGAGCGCCTCAGGCGGCTTGCCGAACTCGGCCTGGAACATCTCGAGGACGAAGCGGTGGATCTCGGAGCCGATCAGGCACCGCCACTGCAAATTCCAGGCGCGACTCGGCCTCCGCGATGGGATGAATGGGGATCCCACGCGACATGAGCTGGACCATCGGCGCCGACCCGAGGAGGCCGATGTGGATGGTGCCCGAGATCAGTGCCTCGTTCACGGGCAGGCCTGACAGGAAGTCCTTGTACTCGACGGTGGCGTCGTAGCCGAACTTCTTGGCCCACTTCTCGTACACCTTGGTCTGGCGATAATACTCGGCCTGCGCGCCCTGCTCCTGCCACAGCGGCTGCACGCCGACGGTGACGCGGGCCGCCTTCTGTGCCTCGGCGGGTCCGAGCCCGGCGGTGATGGCGAGCAGCGCGACGATGACGACTTTCGCGATCATTGAGGCCTCTTTCATGCTCTCGGCTGCCACGGGACCAGGACCGTCTGCAGCCAGCGCATCCCACGATCCGACAGGACACCGAGCACGCCGATCGCCAGCATGCCCACGACGACGCTTTCGATGTCGAGATGGAAACGCGCCTCGGAGATCAGGTAGCCGAGCCCGCTCTGGGTGCCCACGAGCTCGGCGGCGACGATCGACATCCACCCGACGCCGAGGCCCACGCGCATGCCGGTGAGGATCGTGGGCAGCGCGGCCGGCAAAATGATTCGTCGCAGGATGCGGAGCTGGCCACAGCCCGAGGCCACCGCTGCCCGGACATACGTCCGGCTCGTGCCCCGCACGCCCGCGATCGTGTTGGCCACTATGGGGAAGAATGCCCCGTAGAAGACGATGAAAACCACGGTCGTTATTCCGACGCCGAACCAGGCGAGCGCGAGGGGGATCCAGGCCACCGGAGAGATCGGCCGCATCGCCTGGACGAGGAAATTCACGTAGGTGTCGGCGCCACGGAAGTAGCCGATGGCGATCCCGAGAGGCACGGCGACGGCGATGGCGGCGAGGTAGCCGAGGGCCAGCCGCTCGAGCGAGTGCGCGGCATGCACGAGCAAGGGCGGCATTCCAAAGAGCGGATGGACGGTCAAGGCGAGCTGGGCGGCCGCGCCGCCGACGGCTTCGGGCGGCGGTAGCATCATCTTGGCGCTCGGCGACGTGAGGACCTGGCTCAGCCCCACCCACAGGACGACGAGCGCGAGCGGAAGCACTAGCCGCCAGCCCAGCGTCGCCGCCTGCCGAGGCCGCGCCATTACGTCTCGATTGCCTTCACGGCAGCGTCGCGGATCAGGTCCCAGATGTCCATGGTAAGCCGCGAGAACGTCGGCTCGCCGCGCAGGCGCTCCTCGCGCGGGCGTGGGAGTGGATTCACCACGATCTCCTTGAGCTGACCGGGCCGGGACGTCATGACCGCGATGCGATCAGCGAGGAACACCGCCTCGTCGATGGAGTGGGTCACGAAGATCACCGTCTTGCGCTGCGCGGTCGGGCGGTTCTCGCCCCAGATGCGGAGGATCTCGTTCTGGAGGATCAGCCGCGTCTGGGCATCGACGGAAGCGAGCGGCTCGTCCATCAGCAGCACGGCCGGATCACCAGCCACGAGGCGGGCCAGGGCGCAGCGCTGCTTCATACCTCCCGACAGCTCGTACGGGTAACGGTCCTCGAAACGGCTGAGCTGCACGAGCTCGATGTACTTCCGCGCGATTTCCCTACGCTCGGCGCGCGGGCGGCCCTGGGCTTCCAGACTGAACTCCACGTTCTCGCGCACGGTCATCCACGGGAAGAGCGCGAAATCCTGGAAGCACACGCCGCGATCGGCTCCGGCCTTCGTGATCGGCACGCCGTCCATAAAAAGGCGGCCCTCGTCGATCCGCTCCAGGCCGGCCACCGCATTGAGGAAGGTCGACTTGCCGCAGCCACTCGGCCCGACGATCGCGAGGAACTCGCCGGCGAAGATCTGAAGCGTAAAGTCGCGCAGGGCAACGATCGCGTCACTCGGGCGCCGGCCGTCATACCGCTTGCCGACGCCGACCGCCTCGACCTTCACGGCCATCAGGCGGCCACCCGGCCCCACCACGGCGCAGCGCGGCGCTGCACGCGCTCGAGGGTGCTGTCGAGCCCGATGCCGATGAGGCCGATCACGATCATGCACGCGACGACCCAATCGATGCGTGCGAACGAGCGAGCCTCCATGATGAGGAAGCCGAGCCCGCTCTGGGCACCGACCATCTCAGCGGAGACGATGACCATCCAGCCCACGCCGAGACCCACGCGGCAGCCGAGCAGTACCCACGGCAAGGCGCCAGGTAGCGTCACGCGACGGAAGCGCAGCCAGGGGCCGGCGCCGCTTGTGAGCGCTGCCTTGCCGTAGTCGCGCGCCGTCGTCCGCGCGCCCGCCGCGGCGTTGAGGACAATCGGAAAGAACGCGCCGAGGGCGACCAGAAACACGCTCGAGACATCGCCCACGCCGAACCACAGGATCGCAATCGGGATCCAGGCCATGGCCGGGAGCGGCCGAAGCATCTCGATCGTCAAGTCGACGAAGGCTTCCACGCGCGGCGCCACGCCTATGGCGATCCCGAGGACGACGCCGATCGCGGTGGCGACCGTGAAGCCGGCCAGCACGCGTCCCACGCTGGTCACCACACTGCGCCAGAAACGAGCGGAGCCGAGAAGGCTGGTGAAACCATCCGCTACGTCGGCGGGCAGAGGGAAGAAGGCCGGCCCGGTGGTGACGATGTGCGGCACCACCCATTGCCATACCGCGAGGAGGATCAGGACGAGGAGCGTGCGACGCGGCCACCGCATGGGGGCCATACCATACCTTGACGCCGGCGCCTGTTTCAGCATAATGAAACGCCGCTACGGATATCGTAAAGATGCCTCGATCCGGCTACACGCTCAAGACCCTTCGCAAGGGGCTCGAAGTCCTGGAGACCCTCGCCGACGACCGCGAGGAACTCACGCTCACCGCGCTGTCACAGCGGCTGCGGGAATCGCCGCCCGTCATCTTCCGCATCCTCCGGACACTGCAAGAGCGCGGCTACGTCGAGCAGGACGTCGCCTCGAAGCGTTGGCGGCCGGGGTTTCGAGCGTGGGAGATCGGCTGCCGCGCCGTCAATCGCACCGGGCTCGTCGAGGTGGCGCGGCCGGTCCTCAAGGGGCTCACCGAGTTCACCGAGGAGACGTCCTATCTGGCCGTCGTGCGCGGCACCGATACCGTCTATCTCGACACGGTCGTCGGGCTGGAGCCGCTGCGTGTCTACGCCGAGCCCGGTATTCGCGTGCCGCTCTACCTCACGGCCTCGGGCAAGGCCATCCTCGCCTTCCATGATGGCGACCTCGTCGATCGCGTCCTCGCCGCCGGGATGAAGAAGCAGACAGCCATGACTATCACGAAGCCGGGCGCCCTCCGCGCCCGGTTGAATGAGATCCGAAGGACCGGCGTCTCTCTCAACCGTGGCGAGCGCCGGACGGATGTGTCGGCGGCGGCCGCACCAGTGTTCGATCGCGCCGGGGAATGCGTCGCGGCCATCGGCGTCTCCGGCCCCTCCCAGCGGTTTTCCGGCGATCGTCTCGAGCGGGTCATCGACAGTGTCCACAAAGCCGCGCACGAGGTGTCGGCCAAGCTCGGCTATCTGCCGCCCGACACCCGGGGACATCAGTGACGCCGGCGCCGCGCGCGAGCGCAGGGAGAGCAGCAATGCCTGACTTCTGGACACGCATGCAAAAAGCCGACGCCGACATCACGACGAGGGCGACCGGCATGCGCGACCACGTCTTCGCCGACGGCGCGCTGACGCGCCGGACGAAGGAGTTGATCTATCTCGGGATGTGCTGCGCGACGCGCTTCCCCGACGGTATCCGCATCCACGCCCGCCGCGCGCTGGAGCACGGCGCGACGCGCGCCGAGGTTCACGAGGCGGTCGCGCTGTCCGTGGTCGCGGCCGGCATTCCGGCCTATCGCGAGGCCGTCAAGCTGCTGTGGGAGGTCCTGTGGCCGGAATTGCCGCCGCCCACCGGCACGTGAGCGCCAATCTCCTCGCCGGGACGATTGGTGCCATCGTCGACGATCGGGCCGCCGACAGCGCCGACCGACCGTTCGTCACCAGTGCGGGTGCCGGTATCTCGTACGGCGAGTTCGCGGATCGCGTGTGGCGCCTCACCGCTGGGCTCCGCGAGCTCGGCGTCGCCCGCGGCGACAACGTCTGCCTGTTCCTGCCCAACGGGCTGCCGTTCGCGCTCGCCATGTTCGCGACCGCCCGCCTGGGGGCGCCGTTCGTTCCTGCCCACGCTCAGCTCACGCCGCGCGAGCTTCGTTACCTCCTCCAGCACGCCGACGCCGTGGCCGTGATCGTGGACGCTGAGCGGCTTCCGCTCGTCCACGAGGTGCGTGACGAGTGCCCGCTCCTGCGCCACGTCGTGGTGGTCGGTGGAGCCGGTGGAGCGGGTGCGTTGGGGTTCGACGACCTCATGGGCGCGCCGCCTCGGCCCGACGCGCGGGCCGACGTCGCACCGGGTGACCCGGCCGGCATTCTCTACACGTCGGGCACCACCGGCCAGCCCAAAGGCGCGATCCTCACGCATCGTGGCTACATGCTGAACGCGACAGCCTTCGCGGAGCGCACTGCGCTCTCCGGAGACGACGTCCTCTTCTGCGTGCTGCCGCTGGCCCATTTGAACGCCCAGCGCAGCTCGCTGCTGCCGGCTGCGCTGACGCGGGCGCGCCTGGTGCTCGCCGAGCGCTTCAGCGTCGGCGCGTTCTGGCCAAGCGTACGCGCCCACGAAGTCACGTTCTTCAGCGTGATGCCGACCGTCATCTCCATCCTGCTCCAGCAGCCGCCGGCGCCCGCCGAGCGCGATCACCGCGTGCGGCTGTGCGTCACGCCGATCACGCCGCCGTTGCTCGAGGCCTTCGAGGCGCGCTTCGGCATTCCCGTCGTCAACACCTACGGCCTGACGGAAGGAATGCTCAACGTCATGAACTTCGTGGAGCCGGCGAAGCGGCGTCCAGGCGCCATTGGCAAGCCGCTGCTTCCCGAGATTCACCGCCTGCGCATCGTGGACGACGAGGACCGCGACGTCGCGCCCGGAGCCGGCGGTGAGATCGTGCTCCAGAGCCCCGCCGTCATGACCGGCTACTACAAGGACCCCGAGGCGACGGCGCGGGCGCTGCGTGGCGGCTGGCTGCACACCGGCGACCTCGGCTACGTCGACGCCGAGGAGTTCCTGCACTTCGTCGGCAGGAAGAAGGAGATGATCCGTCGCGGTGGCGAGAACATCGCGCCGGCCGAGATCGAGGCCGTGCTGGCCGGGCACCCCGGCGTGCTCGAGGCGGTGGTGGTCGGGGTGCCCGATCCGCTGTGGGAGGAAGAGGTCAAGGCGTGCGTGGTCCTCCGCGCGGGAGAGGACGTCAAGAGCCTGCCGCCGGTGGCCCTGCTGGACCACTGTGCGGCGCGGCTGGCCGCGTTCAAGGTGCCACGGTACGTGGAGTACCGCCGCGATTTCCCGCGGACGCCGACGCTGCGGGTCCAGCGGCACAAGCTCATGGGGCTCACGGGCGCGGACGGTACGCCGGTGTTCGACCGGGTCACGGGACAGTGGCGCATCGACGACAAGGAGAACCGCTGATGGGACGCTACGGGTATTACGTCGTGGACGGCGACGGGCACGTGCTGGAGACGGAGGCGACGTGGGAGAACTTCCTCGAGCCGAGGTTCCGCGCCGCCGCGCCGCGGATGATCACCGACAACCATGGCGTGAAGCGGTTCCTCATCGACGGGTGGTTCTGGACGACGCCGCCGGGGGCGGGCGTCGGCCACCCCGGCGGCTACGAGGGCGGCGCCAAGATCGACAAGTACCACGGCGGCAGCGATCCGAAGGCGCGACTGGGTGACATGGAGGTCGAGGGCATCGACATCGCGGTGCTGTTCGCCACCGTCACAATGGGCCCGTCGGCCGGCATGCTCCCCAGCGGTGACGTCGAGTTCGAGACGGCGCTGTGCCGCGGCTACAACGGCTGGGTGGCGGACTACACGAAGACCGACCCCCGGCGCCTCAAGGCGGTGGCCGTGCTTCCGACCAGGAACATCCCGGGCGCGGTGAAGGAACTCACGCGCTGCGTGGAGCAGCTCGGGTTCGTGGGCGCAGAGCTGCCGACCAACTCGCAGGGCCGCTATCCGGGCGAGCCGTACTTTCATCCGATCTACGAGGAGGCGCAGCGCCTGCGCGTGCCGATCTTCATCCACCCGCACGCCGGCGGCCAGATCGACTACATCGGGCGTCAGCGGTTCAGCAACTTCTTCCACGGCCACATGGTCGCCTTCCCGTTCGAGCAGATGATCGTGGCCATGAGCATCGTCACCGGCGGCGTGCTCGAGCGTTACCCTGACCTCACCATCGGCCTCATCGAGTCGGGGGTGGGGTGGGTGCCGTATTGGTTCGAGCGCATGGACGAGCACTACTCCAAGCTGGCGCGGCTGGTGCCGGATCTCAAGCGCATCCCCAGCGACTGGGCGAAGTCGCCGAACCTCATCTTCTCCTGCGATCCCGACGAGGACATGCTGCCCGCCGTGCTCGAGTGGCTCGGGCCCGAACGCGTCATGTACGCCTCCGACTACCCGCACTGGGACGCCCTGACACCTGATACGGTGAAGCTCATCGCCGGTCGTGGTGACCTCACCGACGAGCAGAAGCGCCTGGTGCTCGGCGAGAACGCCATCCGCGTCTACCGGCTCGAGACCACGGGTCGGTGACGCTCGAGCGATCCATGACCATCAGCTACGACGACGTCCAGAACATCTTGAAGATCATCGACAGCTCCGCCCTCGAGGAGGTGCATCTCGAGCTCGGCGACTTCAAACTCGTGGTGCGCCGCCACGGCGCGCCGGGCACGACGCCGCAGGTCGAAACGCCGACGCCTCCGGCACGAGCGGCCGGCGCCACCGCCAGCGCGGCGGCGCCCGCGCCGCCGCGCCCCGAGCGGGGCCGCGCGTCGTCGACCCACGGCCTCGAGGTGAAAGCGCCCATGGTGGGCACGTTCTATCGCGCGCCGGCTCCCGGCGCGCCGCCCTTCGTCGAGGTGGGCAGCCTCGTCGACGAGGACGACACCGTCTGCATCCTCGAGGTCATGAAGCTCATGAACTCCATCAAGGCGGGGTGTCGCGGGCGCGTGGCCGAGATCTGCGTCGACAACGCCGCGTTGGTGGAGTTCGGCGCGACGCTGCTGGTGATCGAGCCGGTCCCGTGAAGCGCGTTCTCGTCGCCAACCGTGGTGAGATCGCGGTTCGCGTCATCCGCGCCTGCCGGCAGCTCGGGCTGGAGACCGTCGCGGTGTGCTCGACGGCGGACCGCGAGGCCGTCCACACGCGGCTGGCGGACCGCGCCGTCTGCATCGGGCCGCCAGCGGCCAGCGCGAGCTACCTCAACATCCCGGCCCTTCTGACGACCGCGCGCGGCACGGGCTGCGACGCCGTTCATCCGGGTTACGGCTTCCTCGCCGAGAACGCGACCTTCGCGGAGACGTGCCAAGAGCACGGGCTCTGCTTCGTGGGCCCGCCGCCGTCGGTCATCCAGAAGATGGGGGACAAGGTCCGGGCCCGCGAGCTTGCCGCGAAAATCGGCGTGCCGGTGGTCCCTGGCTCCGACCGGCCGGTTGCGACCGTGGACGAGGTAGCGGTAGTCGCTCGCCCCATCGGCTATCCGCTGCTCCTGAAGGCAGCGGCGGGCGGCGGCGGCCGGGGCATGCGCGTCGTCCGCGCGCCATCGGAGCTTCCGGACGCGTTCATCGGCGCCCAGGCTGAAGCGCGCGCCGCATTCGGCGATGCCACGCTCTACGTCGAGCGCTTCCTCGAGCGCGTCCGCCACGTGGAGATACAGGTCATGGCCGATGCCGAGGGCGCCAGCGTCCATTTCGGCGAGCGCGACTGCTCGCTCCAGCGACGCCACCAGAAGCTGCTGGAGGAGGCGCCGTCGACCGCGGTGATGCCGGCACTCCGCGCCGCCATGGGCGAGGCGGCGCTGGGCCTCGTCCGCCACATCGGCTATCGCAACGCCGGCACCGTCGAGTTCGTGCTGGAGCCGGCCAGCGGCCGCTTCTACTTCATCGAGATGAACACGCGCATCCAGGTCGAGCACCCGGTGACCGAGATGCTGACGGGCGTCGACCTCGTTACCACCCAGCTCCGAGTCGCCGCCGGCGAGCCGCTCGGGCTCAGCCAGGCCGACATCCGCATGCGTGGTCACGCCATCGAGTGCCGCGTCAACGCCGAGGATCCAGCGCTGGATTTCCGGCCCGGACCCGGCGTGGTCACCCAATGGCGGCCACCAGTCGGCGACGGCGTCAGGGTCGATACGCACGTCGCGCCCGGCGCCGCAGTGCCGCCGTTCTACGACTCGCTGCTCGCCAAGGTGATCGTGGCGGCCGCCGATCGGCCGGCCGCCATCGATCGCATGAAGCGCGCCCTCGCGGATTTCGACGTGGAGGGCGTGCCCACCACGCTCTCGTTCCATCGCCGCGTGCTCGAGCACCCAGACTTCCTATCGGGCCGCGTGCACACGCGCTGGGTCGAGGAGGAGCTGCTGGCCTCTCGGAGAGTCGCGTGAGCAAGGTCAACGTCATCGACACCACGCTCCGCGATGCCCACCAGTGCCTGTGGGCGACGCGCATGACGACGGCGCAGATGCTGCCGGTGGCCCCGATCCTCGACGAGGCCGGCTTCGAGTGCATCGAGCTGGTCGGCGGTGCCGTGTTCGATGTCTGCGTGCGATTCCTTCGCGAAGATCCCTGGGAGCGAATGCGGATCCTCAGCCGCGTCGTCACCAGAACGCCGCTCATGGGCCTCGAGCGCGGGCAGAGCGTGTTCACCTTCGAGCTGTTCCCCGACGACGTGGTCGAGCTGACCATGGAGCGCTTCGCCGCCAACGGGATGAAGTACGTCACCACGTACGATGCCATCAATGACATGCGCAACATCGAAGTGGCGATCCGGGCGGCGCGGGGCGCCGGCCTCTACGTGCTCGTGTGGCTCGTCTACTCGTTGAGCCCGATCCACACCGACGAGTATTTCGCCGAGAAGGCACGCGAGGCGATCCGGCTGGGTGGCGACGCCGTAGTCCTCAAGGACGCCAGCGGGCTCCTCACGCCCGACCGCGTGAAGACGATCATCCCGGCCCTCAAGGCGGCCTGCGGGCCCGTGCCCGTGCATCTGGTCACCCACTGCACGACCGGCCTGGGGCCCCTCTCGGTGCTCGAGGCCATCCGCAGCGGGGTCGACACCGTGCACACGGCAACGTCGGCGCTCGCCCACGGCGCCTCCGAACCGCCCACGGAATGGACGGTGCGGAACGCGCGGCGCCTCGGGTTCGACGTGCCGGTCAACATCGACCGGCTGCCGGAGGTGGCCGAGCACTTCCGCTACGTGGCTGCCCGCGAGGACAAGCCGCTCGGCCAGATCGCCGAGTACGACCCGTTCTACTACGAGCACCAGATCCCGGGCGGGATGATCTCGAACATGATGTCGCAGCTCCGCGAGGTGAATCTCGAGCACCGTCTGGACGAAATCCTCCACGAGACCGCGCGCGTGAGGAAGGACCTCGGATACCTGGTGATGGTGAGCCCGTTCTCCCAGTACGTGATGACGCAGGCTGTGCTCAACGTCATCCACGGTGAGCGCTACAAGATCATCCCCGACGAGATTCGCCGGTACGTGCTGGGCCACTACGGCCGGCCGGCGGCGCCCATCGACCCCGTCGTCCTCGACCGGATCCCGGGCAGCGACACGCCAGTGACGGCACGGCCGGGCGAGCTGCTACCACCCGGGCTCCCTCGCGTTCGGCGCGTGCGTGGTCCGTTCGAGTCGGACGACGACCTCCTCACCGCCGTCTTCTACAATCCCGAGCACTGCCAGAAGCTCATGGAGGCCAGTCCGATCCGCACCGACTATCCTGTGGGACGCACGCCCGTGTTGACGCTTCTCAAGGAGCTGGCCGCCCGCCCGCACATCCGATCGGTGGTGCTGGTGAAGAGGTGACGACACGCCCCGCGCCCGATAGCCGCGGCCCTGGCCGGGCGTACTGGCGCTCCGGGGCCGACGGCGTGCTCCGGCTGCCGCGGTGCACGGCCTGCGGGCGTCTCTTCTGGTACCCGCGCACGCACTGTCCACACTGCGGCAGCGACGCCATCGACTGGGTGGCCACCGGCGGCCGCGGCCGCATCTACACGTTCACGGTCGTTCGCCAGTCGCCGGAGCCGTTCTTCGCCGCCCGCGTGCCGTACGTGGTTGCCATGGTCGAGCTGGCCGAAGGCCCGCGCGTGATGGCCAACGTCGTCGACTGCGACGTCGAGTCGGTGCGGATCGGCATGCCGGTGAGCGTCCTCTTCGAGGACCTCGGCGAGGACATCTACGTGCCGCTCTTTCGCCCGGCAGTGGGAGGTGCGGGGTGACGCGCACGGAGGTGGCGATTGTCGGCGCGGCCGAGGCTGAGGTGAACTGGACGACCCAGCTGAGCGCCGTCGACGTCATGGCGGTGGCCACCCACCGCGCGTTGGCCGACGCCGGGCTCCGCGTAACCGACGTCGATGGTGTCTTCGCCATCTCACCCTACTTCTGGATGCCCTCGCTGACCCTGGCCGAGTATCTTGGTGTGCAGCCGCGCGTGAGCGACTCGACCAACATGGGCGGCGCCTCCGTGGTGGCCCACGTCGGCCATGCCATGCGCGCGATCCAGGCGGGCGCCTGCGAGGTGGCGGTGATCGCGTACGCGAGCACCCAGCGCTCGGATACCGGCCGTCTGGTGACCGGCTCCGACACGCTGCCCTACGAGCGGCCGTACGGCCCGCTGTTTCCCATCTCCAGCTACGCGCTGGTCGCCCAGCGTCATATGTACGAGCACGGGACGACGCGTGGGCAACTGGCACAGGTGGCCGTCACCGCTCGCAAGTGGGCCTCGCTGAATCCAAGCGCGCTCAAGCCGGAGCCCATCACAGTGAACGACGTCCTGGCTTCCCCGCTCGTGAGCGACCCGCTCCGCCGGCTCGATTGCTGCCTCGTGAGCAATGGTGGCGGCGCCGTGGTGGTCACGACGGCGGATCGAGCGCGGCGCCTGCCAAAGACGCCCGTGCATGTGCTCGGCACGGGCGAGAGCCACAGCCACCGGCACATTGCCGCCATGCGTGACTTCACGACGACGGCGGCGGTCGCGTGCGGTGCTGCCGCCTGGGAGATGGCCGGGCGCGGGCCTTGCGACATGGACGTCGTCCAGATCTACGACGCCTTCACGATCAACACCATCATCGGCCTCGAAGATCTCGGGTTCTGTCCCAAGGGCGATGGCGGCCGGCTCATCGAGGCGGGAACCGGGCCCGGTAGCAAGTTGCCCGTCAACACGTCGGGCGGCGGGCTCGCGTACTGCCATCCCGGGATGTTCGGGATCTTCCTGCTCGTCGAGACGGTGCGGCAGCTCCGCGGCGAGTGCGGCGCGCGCCAGGTGCCGGCAGCGCGCCACGGCGTCGCTCACGCCTTCGGTGGGGTCTTTTCCGGTCACGCCACCGTCGTGCTTGGGAGCGACGCGTGAGCGGCGTGTCGGCGCCGTCGGCGACCCGCGCGGCCATCGAGCGGCTGGTGATGCCGAAGAGCGTTGCCATCCTCGGCGCCTCCAGCGATCGCATGAAGATCGGCGCCTTGCCGCTACACTTCCTTCGGAAGTACGGCTACCCAGGCCGCCTTTTTCCGGTGAATCCGGGCTCGGCCGAGATCGACGGGCTCACGTGCTACCCGTCCGTAGCTGCGGTGCCGGGTCCCGTCGACCTCCTCGTCGTCTCGGTCCCGGTGGAGCGCGTGGTGAGCGCGCTCGAGGAATGCGAGCCCGGCAAGGTCGGCGTGGCGCTCGTGCTGACGTCCGGCTACGCCGAGGTCGGCCCAGAAGGCGCCGCGCGGCAGGCGGAGCTGCGCCGGGTAGCGCACGAGCGGGGCATCCGGATCTGCGGTCCAAACTCGGTCGGCAGCGTGAACCTCTGGAACGCCGTCGTGCCTACCATCAGCCAGGCCTTCGACCAGACGATGGAGCCGGGCCCCATCGCGTTCGTCACCCAGAGCGGCGCCCTGGGCACGGCGGTCGTCGCCGTTGGGCGCGCGGCCGGCGTCAAGGTCGGCCACTTCATCAGCACCGGCAACGAGGCGGATCTCGACTTCGCCGACTTCTGCGACTACTTCGTCGACGATCCGCAGACGCGCGTCATCGCCGGCTACGTCGAGGGTGTGCGCGACGGACGCAAGCTGGCCGCCGCGCTCGGGCGGGCGCTCGCCGCCGGCAAGCCAGTCGTGCTCCTCAAGGTCGGCCGCTCAGCCGTGGGCCAGGAGGCGGCTCGCTCGCACACGGGGGCCCTGGTGGGCGCCGACGAGGTGTATCGCGCCGTCATGACGAAGTACGGCGCGGTGCGCGTCGGCTCCATTGAGGCGCTCATCGACGCGCTCAAGCTCTTCTCCGCGCTGCCGGGGGAGATGGGTGATCACCTCGCGCTCTTGAGCCATTCCGGCGGCACCGGCGTGCTCATGGCCGACGTGTGCGACGATCGGGAACTGCGCGTCCCGCCCGCCGATGAGGCGCTCCGCGCGCGGCTCGCCACACGACTGCCCGCGTACGCCTCGTTCGCCAACCCGATCGACATGACGGCCACCGTGGTGTTCCGGCCGCGGCTGATGGTCGACTGTCTCGAAGACGTGCTGGCCTCGCCACAGTTTCACGCCGCGCTCCTGAGCGTGAACCTCATCTGGCGCGCGGCGGACGAGCTTGCCGATGCGCTCGTCGAGCTGCGCGCGCGCCACCCGAAACCGTTCGCAGTAGCGTGGATCGGCATGCCCGAGCGCGTGACCGACAAGCTTCAGGCCGGCCGCGTGCCCGCGTTTCCCGATCCCGTCCGCTGCGTCGAAGCTGTCGCCCAGGCCGCGTGGTGGACCAAGGTCCGTCGGACGAGCAAGAAGCTCGCGGCCGACACGCAGTCGCCGCAGCCGGCTGTCGCGCCACTCCCCGAGGGCTTCCGGGCGCAGGCCGGGCTCCTCGAGCGCTACGGTTTGCCGCTCGTTCCCTGGCGTCTGGCCACGACGGCCGACGAGGCGTGCGCTGCGGCAAAGACGCTGGGCTATCCGGTGACGCTGAAGGCCATCGGCGGGGGCGCGCTGTCGCACAAGAGCGAGGCCGGCGGCGTCGTGCTCGACATCCCCGACGAGGCGAACCTGCTGCGCACGTTCGAGCGGCTGGCGACCCTGGTCAGGGAGCACTTTGGCGACGGCGTACTCGTTCAGTCGATGGTCTGCGGTGCGGTGGAGGCGTTCGTGGGCGCCCGGCGCGATCCGATCTTCGGCCCCGTGGTTGTCATCGGGCTGGGCGGCATCTACGTTGAGATCTTCCGAGAGGTCACGGTCCGGCTCGCCCCGCTCTCCGCGGCCGAGGCCCAGGCCGCCATCCTCGAGGCGCGGTGGTCGCCGCTGCTACGCGGCGCCCGCGGCCAGAAGCCGCGTGACGTCACGGCGCTCGCCGACGTCCTGCATCGCGTCTCGCGCGTAGCGGCGGAGAACGAGCTCGAATCGCTGGACTTGAATCCTGTGATGGTGGGGGACGAAGGAAGCGGCGTGAGCATCGCCGACTTCCGCATTGTGAAATGAACTCGCGCTGAGAAGAGGAGACGACATGGAGCCTTCAACACCCACCGGTCCCTCGCATCGCGTGGATCGTCGCCGGTTCCTCGGGTATGCCGCCGCCGGGCTTCTCGTCGGCGGGCTTGGCCGTGGCCCTGCCGCCATCGCCCAGCAACAGTTCACGGAGTGGGGCTGGCCGCTACCTTACGAGCAGATCTCCGCGAAGTCCAAGCAGTGGCTCCAGGGCAAGGGCTGGTGGCCCCTCAACGCCGGCTTCATCGTGATGTGGTCGGGTGAGGAGCTGCTGGGGACCATCCTCATGAACGAGAAGCTGCTTGAGAAGCGCGGCCTCGAGATGAAATGGCAGACGTTCGTGGCCGCCGGCTTCTCCAACGAGGCCTTCATCCCAGGGCGCATCCAGGTCGCCAACACGGGAGCGCTCGGCGTCCTCGCGCTGCTCGCCAACAACGTACCGACGCGGGCGCTCGCCACGCACACGCCGGGCATTACCCACGAGGCGCTGGTACCGCACGACTCGCCGCTCAAGAGTCTCGCCGACCTCAAGGATCAGAAGGTTCTCAAGCGTCCGGCCGTGGTCGGGACCACCACAGGTTCCACGAACCACTTCGGCTTCATCGCGGCCTCCCAGCACCTCGGCCTCAAGGAGAATCAGGACTTCACGCTGCGCAGCCTGCCGCCCGGCGAGCTGGCCACCATGCCGAAGGGGATCGACATGACCACGATCTGGGAGCCGCACGCCTCCAACTCGGTCGAGGTGCTCAAGACCAGCCGACGGCTGGAGTCGCTGAACCCCTATTACCTCTACAGCGGCTACTACTACACTCGGCGGGAGATCGAGGAGAACGCCCCGGACGTGGTGCAGGCCCTCACCGACGCCTTCATCGAGGCCATCCTGTGGGGCAAGGCCAACACCGAGAAGGCCATGAACGAGCTGTTTGCGCTGCCGCCGTACGCGACTGTGAACAAGGCCCTCATCAAGCGGATGTCGGACTCCTACTTCTTCTGGCCGAAGCCGACCGTCTACTATCCGTTCGACGACGCCAACGGCGTGTGGCCGAAGGAGGAAGGCCGCATCAGCAAGTGGGCGCACGAGACGGGCGCGGCCAAGCGCGAGGTGACCGTCGCCAACTGGCAGGACGTGCGGCGGACCTCGTACATGAAAACGACGTTCGAGAAGCTCGGCTGGAATGCGCCCGAGCGGCCGCCGTTCTTGCCGAAGGACTGGGGCGGCGTCGGCAACCTGCCGTACAAACCGTACGCGGCCGATCTCCTCAGGGGTCCGGCGCCATTCCCCGAGCCGGGCGAGCTGAAGAAGCCCTGGACGTTCATGGGGAGGACGTACCGGCCGTGAAGCCGGCGCCCTCCATGCCGCCGCACCCAGAGGTGACGTGAGCCGCGTCGAGCTGAACGCGAGCGGCACATCGCGCGATCTGTCGGCCGCCGCGCGGGTGGCGGAGGACTCCGCCGCCCTCGCGGCAACGCTCATCCCGCCGCCCCCGCCCGCGTGGCGTCGCGTGGCCAACCGACTCGTGCATCTCTGGCTGCTGACGCTGTTCCTGGTGGTGTGGGAGCTCGTCAGCACGCTCGGCGTCCGCATCAACCCCCAGCTCGACGTCATGCTGCCGCCACCTACCGCGGTGTTCTCGGCCGCCCAGGAGCTCATGGCGCGCGGCGTGCTGATCACCCATATCGCCGACAGCCTGCGCCGCGTGCTGGTCGCCGTCGGCGTCGGGGCAATCCTCGGCATACCGCTCGGCCTTGCCATGGGGTGGTCGGCGGGCTTCCGGGCCTCGGTGGATCCGCTGCTGGAGTTCATCCGTCCGATCCCGCCGCTGGCCTGGATCCCGCTCAGCATCCTGTGGTTCGGGATCGGCGACACGCAGAACGAGTACATCATCTTCCTGGCCGCGTTTTTCCCCATCGTGCTGAACGCGATGGCCGGCGCCCGGGACGTCGACACCTATCTCGTCCGCGCAGGCCTGAGCCTCGGCGCCCGCCGGCGCGATCTCTTCCTCACCGTCGTGCTCCCGGCATCACTCCCGAACATCTTCACGGGGCTCCGCGTCGGGCTCGGCATCGGATGGATGGCGCTAGTGGCCGGCGAGCTGGTGGCGGCGCCGACCGGGCTTGGATTCATGATCAACAACGCGCGGACTCTCTTCCGCAGCGACTACATCCTGCTCGGCATGGTCCTCATCGGCATCCTCGGGCTCGTCCTCGACTTCCTGATGCGCCAGGTCTCGGCGATCGCCATGCCCTGGTACCGGCGATAGTGCCGATGGCCCAAGTCGTCGTCCGCAACGTCAGCAAGGTGCACATCCCGCTGAAGGGCGAGCCCCTCCTCGCGCTCCATGGTGTTAGCTTCCACGTCGAGGACAACGAGTTCTTCTCGATCGTGGGGCCGAGCGGCTGCGGCAAGACGACGCTGCTGAACCTGCTGGCGGGCTTCGAGACCCCGACCCGCGGCGAGCTCCTGGTCGGCGGGCAGACGATCCGCGAGCCTGGCTGGGAGCGTGCCGTGGTCTTCCAGGAGTACGCGCTGTTTCCCTGGTACACGGTCGTCCAGAACATCGCCTACGGGCTCAAGCGCAAGCGGCTGCCCGAGGCCGAGCAGCGCGACCTCACCGACCACTACATCGGGCTGGTGGGACTGCGCGGGTTTGAGAAGCGCTACCCTCGCGAACTCTCGGGCGGCATGCGGCAACGCGTGAGCATCGCGCGCGCACTCGCCGTGAAGCCCTCCATCCTCCTCATGGACGAGCCGTTCGCCTCGCTCGACATCCAGACGCGCGAGTTCATGCAGGACGAGCTGCTCAAGATCTGGCAGCGCGAGCGGAAGACTGTGATCTTCGTCACCCACAGCATCGACGAGGCGATCAAGCTCTCTGACCGCGTGGCCATCATGACGCCCCGCCCCGGACACATCGAGGAGATCAAGACGGTGGACTCCGCCCGTCCGCGCGACATGACCCACGCGGCTATGGTCCAGCTCGCCGCCGATGTCAAGCGCTGGCTGCGGCAGCAACTCTTCGAGTCGACGCCGGCCTGACGTCGCCGCCCTTCTGCGGGGGGGCCAGCGCCGCCCGCCGGTCACCCGGTCGCGTCGACGCGGGCGCTGCCGTGACGGTGCTGCTCGTACATGTCGTTGTCCATCCATCCGAGCAGCATCCCACCGTCCACGTCGAGGGCTATCCCGGTGACGTAGCGCGCGCGATCCGAGAGGAGCATCAGCACCGCGTCGGCTTGGTCCTGCGGTGTCGCGACGCGGCCCAGGGGGATGAGTCGGCGGGTCGACTCCAGCACGGCGGGATCGCCGATCCGCTCGATGAGGGCCGTCGCCGTCTCTCCGGGGCAAACGGCGTTCACGCGGATGCCGTAAGGCCCCAGCTCGTAGGCGAGGTGGCGCGTGAGCGCGATGACACCCGCCTTGGCCGCCGTGTAGTGCGCGGCCCCGTGGATGCTGATGCGCTTGCCTGCGATGGAGGCGACGTTGACGATGTGGCCGCGCCGGCGCGGCTTCATCACCTGGATCGCCGCGCGCGCGCAGAGGAACACGCCGGTGAGGTTCACGTCGATCACGCGGCGCCAGTCCGCCTCCGAGATGTCCTCGGCCATCGACCGCTGGCCGATACCGGCGTTGTTGACGAGGATGTCGAGGTGACCGAAGTCCCGGACAGCGGCCGTCATCATCGCCGCCACGGCGTCCCCGCGCGAGACGTCGGCTACCCACGGCAGCGCCCGCCGGCCGAGGTCCCGCACGCGGACCGCGGCCGCCTTCGCACGTTCCTCGTTGACGTCGTTGACCACCACGTCGGCGCCCGCACCGGCCAGCGCCAGGGCGATGGCCTCCCCGATGCCCTGCGCCGCCCCCGTCACTAGCGCGACCTGTCCCTCGAGCTCCATCCCTTGTGTCTCCATTGCTGTGGGTCTTACGCCGCCTTCCCCGCACGCGCGAGCATCGCCTCGACGTGCTCCTCGGGGAACATGATGCGGAGTAGGAGCTCATCCTCCGAGACGCCTGCTCCGAGTCGCGCGCGGACGCGCTCCACCATGGGACGGAGCGGCGCGCGCGCGGCGTGATGGCGCGCGTCGGTCGTGCTCATGATCCGGTCCATCACGTCGGGCGCGACGGGCGCCAGCGGGGCGCCGTAGTGTCCAAGAGCGTACTTCACCACCTCGGTGGGAATCGTGCGGTACCGCTCGCCCTGCACCACGTTGAGGACGGCCTGCGTGGCCACCAGCTGCGACGTCGGCGTGACCATGTTGAGCCAGCCCAGCTCCTCGCGCACGCGGGAGATCTCCTCCAGGATCTCGTCGAGGCGGGCGTCCAGCCCAGCCTCCACGAGCTGAGCGCGCAGGTTCGTCATCATGCCGCCCGGCACCTGGTGGCGATAGTGGAACGGGTCGTACTCCACGGGCCGGCCGAGCGGCTTCCCGGCGGCACGCGCGGCGTCGCGAAAGTAGGCCGCCATCGTGGCCAGTCCCTCGGCGTCGACGGTCACGCGGCGGTCGAGACGGCGCGCGAAGTCGACGATCCGCTCCGTCGGCGGTAGCGAGGGGCCGTTGGCGAGAGGCGAGATGGCGGTGTGCACCGCGTCCACCCCGAGCTTCAGGGCCTCGGCGTAGACCATCGGAGCCAGCCCGGTGGTGCAGTGGGAGTGGATCTCGAGCGGGCGGCCGTCCAGCGCTGCCTGCATGGCGGGCAGCAGTGTCTTCACCCGCTCGGGGGTGAGGAGGCCGGCCGAATCCTTCAATAAGATCGCGTCGACGCCGAGCGCCACCAGGCCGCGCGTCTTGTCGGCGAAGAGCCGGTCGGTATGCACGGGGCTCAGCGAGAACACCAGTGCGCCGACCGTGTAAAGGCCGGCCGTCTTGGCGGCGCGGATGGACGGCTCCAGGTTATCGAGATCGAAGAGTGCGTCAAAGCAGGTCACGCGACGCAGTCCGTTGGCGGCGAGGCGCCGGACCCAGAGCTCGATGACGTCGTCGGCGACCAGGTCGAAGCTGACCAGGCTCTTGCTGCGCACCCAGCCGTTGAGCGGCGTGCGCCGGACCCGCGCCGCCATGAGGCGGATACGTTGCCACGGGTCCTCGCGGAGGTAGCGCACACAGACGTCGAACGTCACCGCGGCCATCAGGTCGATGGCGTGGAACCCCACGGTATCCATGCGCTCGGCGATCGGCAGCATCATCGAGGTCGTCATGCGCGTCGCCCACAGCGACTGATGGGCGTCGCGCAGGGTCACGTCGACGACACCGACCTCATGCGCCCGCGGGACGCCCCTCGCCTCGTCGGCCATGGCGGCCGCATCGGGTTCCCGGGCGGCGCCGGTCACCACGCCGAACCCATCAGCTCGCCTAGCCGCTTGCGCAGCGCGATGAACCCGGGATGCGCGTAGTCGCGTGGCCGCGGCAGCTCGACGTCGAGGCTCGCCTTGATGCGCGTGGGCTTCTCGGTGAGGACGATGATCCGCTCGGCTAGGTAAATGGCCTCTTCGAGGTTGTGGGTGACGAAGACCACAGTGGTCTTCTTCCGCTCCCAGATCCGCAGCACCTCGGCCTGCATACCGTGACGCGTCTGCTCGTCCAGCGCAGCGAAGGGCTCGTCCATCAGGATGAGGTCGGCGTCCACGGCGAAGGCACGGGCGATGGCCACACGCTGCTTCATGCCGCCCGAGATCTGATAGGGATAGTATGTCTCGAAGCCGCGCAGCCCGACCAGCTCGATCATGTCGGCGACGCGGCGCTCAAGCTCGGGGGCGGGCACGCGCTTGATCTCAAGCCCGATGCGGATGTTGTCGCGGACGGTACGCCAGGGCCAGAGCGAAGGTTCCTGGAAGACGAAGGCCAACTCGTGGCGACGGGGATCGGCAGAAACGCCGTCGATAGTCACCGCGCCCTCCGAGCACGGTAGCAGCCCCGCCAGCAGGTTCGCTACCGTCGTTTTGCCGCAGCCACTCTTGCCCAGGACGCACACGAACTCGTTGGCGGCGATGCTGAAGCGGAGTCGGTCGAGGACAACGAGGTCGCCGAAGCGCTGGGTAACGTCGACGAGGACCTTCTCGCCGCCGGCCCTCACAGGGTCACCTCCCACCGCCAGCGGAAGAGGCGCTGCTCGATGCGCAGCAGGACCTCGTTCATGGCGAAGCCGAGCGCGCCGATGAGGATCATGCCGACGACGATCTCGGGAATGCGGATCAGTTCCGCATAGTTCACCATCATGCGGCCGAGGCCCGTCGTCTCTCCGCCGCTCATCTCCGCGGCCACGATGGTCATCCACGCCGTGCCCATCCCCACCCGCATGCCGCCGAGGATGTCGGGCAGGATGGAGGGAATCACGACCTTGCGCAGGATGTACCAGCGGCCCGCTCCGTGGACCTTGGCTACGTTCTTGTGGATTGGCTCGACCCGCGGCACGCCGACCAGCGTGGCCACGAAGATGGGAAAGAACGCGCCGAGCCAGATGAGGAACACGTACCGCGAGAAGCCGGACAGCAGCACGATGGTGAGGGGAATCCAGGCGATGGGCGGGATGAAGCGGAACGGCTCCAGCGCCGCGCGCGTGCCGGCGTAGAGCGGCTTGTAGAGTCCCATGAGCAGGCCGAGCGGCACGCCGAGCAGCACGCCCATGAGGAAGCCCGCGGCCAGCCGCGCCATGCTCCACCACATGTGCGTGAGCAGCGTGTGGCCGGCGACGTCACCGTTCAGGCCGAGATCGACCAGGGCGCGCGCGACCTGCCACGGGCTCGGGAAGAAGACGGAGCGGACGACCCAGGTTGCCACCTGCCAGGCCGCAAGGACGGCCAGGGCCGCCACCGCGTTGTGCAGCAGCACACGCAGCGACCGGCCTCGGCCGGCAGTGGCGGGGACCGACGCGGCCCGGGCGACTTCGAGGACGTCGGCCTCGACCTTCATCGTGTCTCCTATCTCTTCGGCTCCCAGCCCTTGAGCGACTCCTCGGCCCTCTTGAGGAACGAGTAGTCCACGAAGCGCTGCATGAAGTCGTCGTAGCTCTTCACGCGCTCGGTGGTGATTTTCTTCGTCTCGACGAGCGCCTGGTAGATGATCTGCGCGCTCTTGGGCTCCATGTACGGATCGGTGATCTTCACCTGGGCCTTGGCCAGCTTGGCGACCTCCAGAGCGTCCGCAACGTTCATGGCCCGGGCGATGATGCGCAGGGCGTCGTCCTCATGCTTGTCGATGTAGCGCATGCCCTTGAGGAGCGCGCGCGTGAACCCGAGCGCCACCTCGGGCTGGCTCTGGGCGATCTTGCGGCTGATGATTACCTCGAGGCTCTCCGCGCCCGGGATCACCGGCAGCGGAGCCAGGTAGTGCGCGCCCTTCACCGCGCGCACCGTGGTGGCCGCCACCGTCTCCCAGCACAGGATCCCCTGCACCTCGCTCTTCTCGAGCATGGCCACGAGGTCGGTGATCTTGGCGGAGACGTGCTCGACCTTGATGCCGTGCTCCCGCTCGTAGAGCGTCAGCATCGTGTCGTGGATCGTCCCCAGCCCGGGCGTGCCCACGCGCTTGCCGTTGAGGTCCTTGGCCGACCTGATCTCCGGCCGCGCCACCAGCGGCGCGTTGCCTTTGGTGATGGAGCTGACGATCACGTAGTCGGAGCCCTGGGATGCCGCCTGCAGGAAGGGACCGAACCCGGCCATGACCGCGTCCAGCTCGCCCTTGTTGTAGTCGAGCAAGGTAGCCGGACCGTTCGGATATGTTTTGCGCACCGTGGTGAGGCCTTCCTCCTTGAAATAGCCCTTCTCGACGGCGATCCAGTACGGGCCATAGTCGAGCTCCGATCCGATCTGGTCACCCACCCGGAGCGTCGTCATCTTCTGAGCGGCCCCGACGACGGGCAGCGCCAGCGCCACCAGGACGACCAGCAGGGCGACCGTGCACCGCTTCATCGACGTCATGCGCGCGTCCTTTCTGTCCACGTTCCCGTTCACTGCGTCTGCGCCTCTCCCGCCACCTGGAAGGCGACGCGCGGCCTCGACCAGTACGTGGGCAGCGCCACGATCTGCGCCGGTGTGCCGACGAGGTCGCGCGCGTGCACCAGGGCGTCCCCGACCGTCGGCGCCACCACGCAGCCGAGCCGCTGCCAGAGCATCCCCGGCTTGGCTCCCGCCATGATGATGGCGCCCGCCCGCGTCATGCCGTACTCGTCCTCGGCGAAGAGCCAGAGCGGATGCCACGGATGATACGCGCCGCCCGCGCGGTATCGCGCCACCAGCGCGGCGTCACCACCGATGCGAGGTCCCGCCTTGGCGAGGGCCTCGAACGATCGAGCCAGACCGAATTCCGCAATCGCCTCCTCGTAGCCGGGGTGCGTTAGCGCGTCAACGACGCCCCGGCTGTCGGTCACGCCGATGACGACGCCGCCCGGCCGCAGGAGCGGCTGCCCGCGCCAGAGCCGCAGGGGAAAGCACACGCCCGTGAGCGCGATGAGCGGGTTGTGCGCCGGGCCGTAGAGGAATGCCGGCGCCAGGCCGACGATGACGACGTCAGCGGTCGGCGAGGAGCGCATGAAACGTCGGTCGGCCTCTGGCCAGGCGCTGACGCGGATGCCGTCGGCGCTTCCCACGAAGACGTCGATGACGCCGCGGGCATCGGTCATGGCCTCCACGTAGAAGACGGGCCGAGGTCGGCCCCGGTCGATGGCCGCGGCGACGGCGCGCTTGCGCCGCTGGTAGAGCATCGCGCGTGGATCACCGTGACAGGAGTCGGGATGGCCGATGCCCTGACGGCCGTGATGACCGGCGAACCCGCGGACGCCGGCCAGACCGACCACGCTGCCCGTCCCCGAGTAGCCGCCCCAGATGTTCACGGCCACGTTGCCGATGTAGACGAGCAGATCGCTTTCCACTGCCTGGCGATTGACCTGGACCACGTCCCCGAATTCTGTGGTCCCGAGATCCACCAGGTCGTCCACGTCCTCGCAGTCGTGATTGCGCAGGCGATCGCCGAACCGCTCGAGGACGTCGGCGCCCAGATAGGCGGCGAAAGCCTCACGGCTGAATTTCGGGTGCATGCCGTTCGCGCTGACGAGCGTGATGTCATCGTCGCCGACGCCGGCGGCGTTCAGGTGCCGGAGCACGGCGGGCAGCACGGTGCGGATCGTGGCGAGCGGACGGTTGGGATCGTCGAACGCGATGACGACGCGCCGACGGCCGGCCGGCAGGGTGGCCGCGAGCTCTCGGAGCGGCGGGAGGCCGAGCGGAGCATCGAGCGCCCGTTCCACGCGCGCGTTTGCCTCGCCCGTGGCCGGCTGCTCGACGTACTCGAGCACGGCGGCACCGTCGGTCAGCGTGATCGCTTGCCGGTGAGCACCGGCGTCGAACTCCACTGTCGCCATCTAGCCCAACGCCTCCTCGACGAGCCACACGGACCGCACCGCCGGGCGAGCCGCCAGCTCCTTCACGAGGGTGACGAGGGGCGTCAGGGCGACCGGATAGTCGGTCCTGATGGGACGGGCGTCGACCAGCGCCGCGTACTGGTCCGGGGTGTAGAAGATCGCCAGCAGCAGGTCGTCGTCCGACGCGAAGGGACCGAGCTCGCGGCGCGCGCGCTCCACGCCGGGCGCCAGCAGCTCGCCAGGTCGCGCGGTGACCAGCTGCTCACGGCCGGCGACGCGGTCGAGTACCTTGGGCTCCACGGGGGCGGCCAGCTCGCCGTAGTAGCCAAGGACATACTTTTGCACCTCGTCGGGCACGGTCCGATAGCGCTCGCCGCCCACCACGTTGAGCACCGCTTGGGTCACCACGAACTGGGCGAACGGACTCACGATGATCGGATAGCCGAGGTCGCGACGGACCTGGGCCGCCTCTTCCAGGATCTCCTCCAGCCGGTGCTCGAGCCCGAGGTCCCGGAGCTGGCTGCGGAGGTTCGAAATCATGCCGCCGGGCACCTGGTGCTCGTAGTGAAAGAGGTCGTATTCGGCCACCTCGCCGAGCGGCTTGCCCTCCCGCGCGGCCACGTAGCGGAAATAGTCGGCGACGGGAGCGAGTGCGCCGACGTCAAGATCGATGGCGTGCCCCATGCGCCGGGCGTTGCGGGCCAGCCACTCCGTGGGCGGATGCGACGCGCCGTGGGCAAGTGGCGAGGTCGCGGTGTGCACGGCGTCCACCCCGAGCTCGATGGCCTCCAGCGCGCACAGCGGAGCCAGGCCGGTGAGGCAGTGGGAGTGGAGCTGCAACGGCACGGCGCCAACCGCTGCGCGCAGGGCCGGAATGAGCGTACGCGTTCGTTCGGGCGTCAGCAGGCCACTCGGATCCTTGAGGAAGACGGCATCGACGCCGAGCGCCACCAGCTCCCGCGCCTTCCGAGCGTAGTACTCGTCGGTGTGGAAAGGGCTCACCGTGTACACGATGCCGCCGTCCACGTAGAGCCCGGCCGCTTTGGAGGCGCGCACGGGCACCTCCATGTTGCGTATGTCGTTGAGCGCGTCGTACGGAGTGACGTAGCGGATGCCGTTGGCGGCGATGCGCCGAGCGGTCAGCGCGACGACGTCATCGGCGAAAAACTCGAAGGTGAAGAGGCTCTGCGCCCGCGTCATGACGATGAGCGGCGTCCGGGTGATGGCCCGGCTCATGATGCGCATGCGCTCCCAGGGGTCCTCGCGCAGGTAGCGGACGCACACGTCGAAGACGGCGCCGCCGACGAGATCGATGGCCTCGAACCCCGCCCGATCCAGCGCCGGCGCCACCGGCAGCATCATGGCCGTCGTCATGCGCGTGGACCACAGCGACTGGTGGGCGTCGCGTAGCGTCACATCGATGAAGCGTACGCGGCGCCTTGCGGTCACAGAGTGCGCCCTCCGTCGACGAAGAGCGTCTGGCCGACCATGAAGGAGGCCGCGTCGGAGGCCAAGAAGACCGCGGCCCCCACGATGTCACATGGCTCGGCCAGCCGGCCCATGGGGATCCGGCCAACCACGCGCTCGTGCGCTCCCGGGCGGGCGAGATAGCCGCGGGTGAGCGACGTCTCCGTGAACGCAGGCGCGATGGCGTTCACGGCGATGCCCTGGCGGCACCACTCGACGCCGAGGACGCGCGTGAGCTGCATCGCGCCGCCCTTCGAAGCCGCGTAAGCCGCGTACTCCGGGTTCGCCACCACGCTCGACACCGAGGTGATGTTCACGACGTTTCCCCGCCCGCGGGCGAGCATGTGGGGCGCTACGGCTCGCGTCATGACGAAGATGCCGGTCAGGTTCACGCGGAGCACCGCGTCCCAGTCGGCCAGCGACAGCTCAAGCGCCGGCGCCACCCGGAAGATGCCGGCGGCGTTGACGAGGATGTCGATGCGGCCGAACGCGCCGCGCACGCGCTCGGCCAGCGCCGTGGCCGAAGCGGGATCGGTCACGTCGACGACTTCGGCCGTGGCTCCGGTGATGTCCATCGCCGCCGTTTTCGCAAGCCCGGCGTCGAGGTCGGCGAGGACGACACGGGCGCCGAAGTCGGCCAGCCCCTGCGCGATGGCCCCTCCCAGCGCGCCCCCACCACCCGTCACGATGGCCACGCGCTCGCCGAGGTCGAAGAGATTCCCGTAGCGCGCGGTCACCATCCCGTCACTCCGCGAGCCACCCACCGTCCACGGCGAGCACGTGCCCGGTGATGCTATCGGCGGCCGGCGAGGCCAGGAAGAGCAGCGCCCCCACGACGTCGTCGGGCTCGAGGACGCGCCCGAGCGGTGTACGCGCGAGCAGGCGCGCGCGGTATTCCTCGTCGTCAACGCGGGCGCGCGTCATCTCCGTGCGCACGTGGGTGGGGGCGACGGCGTTGACGCGGATGCCGGCGGCCGCCCACTCCACGGCGAGGGCCCGGGTGAGCCCGACCACGCCGCTCTTGGTCGCGGCGTAGGGCGAGGCGGCGTGGAGGGCGAGACCGACGAGGCCGTAGATCGACGCGACGTTGATGATGCGGCCACCGCCGTGTGCTCGCATGACCCGCGCTGCGGCCTGCGAGCACAGGAAGACGCCGGTGAGGTTGACGCGCACCACGCGGTCCCACTCCTCGAGCGTGATCGCGTCGGTGGCTTGACCACGTTCACGCCGGCGTTGTTGACCAGCACGTCGAGCCGGCCGCTGCCGAAGCGGGCGGCCTGCGCCACGCTGGTCGCCGCGCCGACGTCGAGGGCCACGGCGCAGGCCTGCCCACCGGCGGACGCGATGCCGTCGGCGACCGTCTTGGCCGCCGCCTCGTCGACGTCGGCGACGACCACGCGCGCGCCAGCGCTCGCGAAGGCTTCCACCGTCGCCCGTCCGATCCCGCGCGCGGCGCCGGTCACCAGGCAGGTCCGGCCGGTCACGTCGAAGCGTCCGTTCATGCGAACCGTCGGCCGCGCTCGATCTCGAGCTCCCTGCCGATCGCCGCCGCCGCCTCCCTCAGGCCAGGCAGGTGCCCGCGGGCCCGGGCGAGGTCGAAGCGCGCCGACGGCGCGGACACGGCCAGACCGGCCACCACGCGGCCACGGCGATCGCGCACGGGAACGGCGAGACAGCACACGCCGACGAGAAACTCCTCGTTGTCTTCCGACCACCCGCGGCGCGCGATCTCGATCAGCTCGCGCTGCAGCCGCGCCCGGCTGGTGATCGTTCTCGGCGTGCATGCCACCAGTTGCATTCTGCGCAGCAGATTGCGCCGCACGGCCGGCTGCGCCAGCGCCAGGAGCAGCTTGCCGTTGGCGGTGCAGTGCAGCGGCACGCGGCTGCCCGGCTTGAAATCCATGCGGAGCGGCCACGCCGCCTCCACGCGATCGAGGTAGACGATCTCGTTGCCGGAGAGCACGCCGAGATTGACGGTCTCACCGAGGTTCTCCGACAGCCGCGTGAGGAGCAGCCCGCGATTCGACTGGCCGGCGCCGACGCCGATGGCGTGGAAGGCGAGGTCGACGAGGGCGGCTCCGACCGTGTAGCGTCGCGTGAGCGGGTCCTTCCGCACAAGACCGGCACCCTCCAGCAGCCGCGCGAGCCGATGCGCCGTCGGCTTGGGGACGGCAACGGCGTCGCTGAGATCGGCAAGGCTCACTGGCGTCCCGGCACGGACGACATGGTCCACGAGCGCGACGGCCTTGAGGACGGACGAGCTAGGTCGGGCGTCGTTCCGCTCAGTGGAACGTTTCATTCCATTCAATGCTGGGGATCGCTTATTAGCGGTGACGCGGGGCCACCTGTCAAGGCCGCTCCCCGCCTGCGCTCGCACGACCGGCGCCAGGCCGTGGAGCGCGAGGAGGGCCAGCACCACGCCACGGAGCAGCGCGGCGAACGCGAACAGTCGTCAGAGCACAACGCCTGCCACATGGCCCCCCGCGGCGAACGGCGCCGCGGCAAACATAGGGCCGCGTTGACGTCACCACGGAGGCGATGAACCCTCTCCCGGGAAATGAATGGGTGGGATAGACGTAAGCCAGGGAGCGGTCAAGGCACCGTCACAAACCATTCGTTTCGGACATCGCACCAGTCAAATCGGGGCCGCGCCGTTTAGAAGGTTCGCAAGGCTCAGAACGCAAGGTTTCGGACGCTAGGCGACAGAGACACCCTGCATCTGCCACGGACTTCCTGGCGAGGCGAACGACTTCACGAGCTCGACCCCACCATCTCGTTGGGCTTGACAGGTCATTTAGAACACATATTCTATTTACTCGTAATGCCACGAGCTGCGAAATTCGATGAAGAGCAGATCCTCGCGGCCGCGGGTCGGCTCATCGCGGCGCACGGTCCCTCCGGCGCGACGATCGCAGCGATCGCACGGGCCGTCGGCGCACCGACAGGCTCGATCTACCACCGGTTCGACTCGCGGGATGTTCTGCTGGCGAGCGTGTGGTTGCGCGCGGCCGCCACCTTCCAAGATTCGTTCTTCGAGCAGCTCGCCGGCCCGACACCGCGAGAGGCTGGTCTCGCCGCCGCCCTGTACATGGCACAGCGGGTGCGCGAGAACCCGCGCGAGGCGCGGCTCCTGCTGCTCCATCGGCGCGAGGACTTCGTTGACCGCGGGTGGCCACCGGCCATGCGTCGCCGGGCGGAACAACTCGGGCGGCAAGTCGAGACCGAGCTACGAGCGTTCAGTCGGCGGCTGTGCGGCAGCGAACATGCGCGAACGGTCCGCATCGTGGCCTACGCGGTACTGGAGGCACCCTTTGCGGCCGTTCGCCGGCACATTGCCGTCAACGAGAGCCCGCCATCGTATGTGGATGTCCTGATCCAGGTCACGTATGAAGCCGTCATCGGCCTGCTCGGCATCTGAATCGGTGACAAGAGCCTCAAGTCGAATCGACCTGGCGATGGGAGACGAAACATGAGCCGCATGATCGAACCGCACGACGAAGCCCCGAAGCCAGCCTATATGGTGGCGCTGCTCTCGGTGTACGACCCTGCCATGAAGGAGTACGGGCGGCGCGTGGTCCCAATACTCGAGCAGTTCGGGGAAGAGGTCCTGGATATCTCCGCGCCCTCGGCGGAAGTTGTCGAAGGCCCACGGACCCGCTGGCCCCGCAAGGTGCAGTTTCATGCATTCATCGCCTCGGAGGCCTATCGGCCCCTGAAGGCCGTCAGGCAACAGGCGGCGACCTCTTCGATCGTCCTGTTCGAGGGACTGCGATGAGTCGGCTGCGCGATGTGGTGAGCGCATGCGATTCCGTGTTCTTGAGACTGGCGCTGGGCGTGACGTTCCTGGCGGCCGTGACTGATCGCTTCGGGATGTGGGGGCCACCGGGTAGCCCTAACGTCGCCTGGGGCAACCTCGACCGCTTCGCATCCTACGCAGCCAAGTTGAATCCATGGGCGCCGCCCGTGCTCATCCCCGTGATCGTCTGGATTGTTACCCTCGCTGAGACTCTCTTGGGATGTGCGCTGATCCTTGGCTTCCATACGCGATGGGCAGCGTTTGGGAGCGGCGTGCTGTTGCTGTTGTTTGCGCTCGGCATGACCGTCGGCACCGGCGTGAAGTCGGCGCTGAACGCCTCGGTCTTCTCGGCCGCAGCCGCGGCTTTCGCGCTCTTTACGTGGCCCGTCTACGCCTGGAGCCTTGATGCGCGCCTGCACGGTAGCGACGCGAACAGGAGCACCTCATGAGCGCCAAGGAGAATGTCGATCTGATGCTCGGGATCTTCACCGCGATCGAGCGACGCGATTTCGAGCGGATGCTCGGCCTCTGCCATGCCGACGTCGAATTCCTTTGGCCGCCCTCCTTGCCCTACGGTGAAGGCGGCCGGGGCGCCTGGGCTCAAACCTGGATCCCTTTGCAGCCAACGGAGGCCGAGCGAAGAATGGATCCGCGTATCGTTGCCGCCACCGAGGATGAAGTCGTAGTGCTCTGGCGGCAGCGGGGCGTCAGCTGGGCCGGCGATCGGTTTGACGGCCCGGTGGTCGGCCTCTATCAAGTCCGCGCCGGGAAGCTCGCCCGCGCCCAAATGTTCTACTTCGACACCGCCGCGTTGGTCAGCTTCCTGGCGCGCGCTACGGGGACAACCGCGGCGTGAGTCATCACAAAAATCCGATCTATCGGTTTCACGCTCACCGGGGGAGCCTCGGCGTTCAGCCGTGTGACGAGTTGCTCACAAGGAAAGAAACCAGGTAACGAGCGTGACAACGAGGAAGATGCCGGTACCCAAGCAACCCAATCCCACTAAACGCAGTTGCCAAACATAAAAATCACTGGCGACGAACCGATCGTGATGGAACCTGACAGCGAGGCGCTGCACTGCCCGAGGCCATACCAGGCACAGAGCCCCCGTTACCAGAAACACAATAGTGCTGACGCTGGTCGCCCAGAAACTCGGCTCTCGTATCAGCTCGTTCATTCCCTCGCACCCACCGAATATTCTCGTCGTTCTTCGCGCGTATACGTCCAGCGACGGATGGCGACTCCGCCGGCCATGAGTGACGCTGCAGCTGGCTCGTGGCAGTGTCGCGTCGTCGCGAACGGCGCTTCTCCTTACGTCGAACCGGCGCAGGAGACGACGAACTCATTGCTCGCCTCGGGCTTCCCAGGCCGCCACGACTTCATCAGGCCGTGCAGGACTTGAAAGAGGCACCGCGAGCATGACCGCAGCGAGCTTCGCCAATTCGGCCGTCTTCTCACCCTCGACTCGCTCCACGGCCTGCTTTTGGATCGCCGCATCGAATAGGAGTTGACGGGTTCGCTGTCGTCCAAGGCGGTGGGAAAGAACTCGGATGACAGGATCGTGGGCCTCGAGGCTTCTGAGAGAGGCTGTCTACTGGGCGACCCGAATTGACGCGCTTTGGCTTGGCTCATTATTCCTCCGCCGGATCGAGCGGTGCGCCGAAGGCGGGGAAGGTGGGTGGGCTACGACTCCCGGCTGGTTGGGGGCGATCCGGCACCCAGTACCCTACGAGATGTGGAGATTACCTGGCAAGCGCTAAGTAGGGAGGCCGGCGAACGCGGCGACGCTTCGGTGGGTGTCCCCGACGACAACGGATCTCGGGAAAAAGTGCTGTCCGTCGAGGAAGAGCCACGTGAAGCCGTCCTGCGTGGCATTGAGATCGCGCCGGCGTGCTGCGGAGGCGATTATGACCTGTATATCGAGCGCTGGCTCAAGGTCGCACTCGAGTTCGAAGTCAACCGGTCAGACTGGTCGACGGAGTGGTACTACGGCATTTGGCCCTCAAGAGACCTCCGGTCCGTGTTCGGCGATCATGACCCGTCGGCCCGCTTGATCGCAGCGATGGCCTCGCCGCCGGAGGCGACCACACCGGCGCTGCTGACGATGGCCGGGAGCGATACGCTGCGCATCGCCGAGGCACTTCCCCTCGGCGCCCGTTTCAAGGTCCTCGTGTACGAGGGCGGGGGCGTCGCAGAGGTCATATCGCAAGGAGACTTGAGATCATGACCACTCAGAATCGCACCACGACCCCTCGCCAGACGTTCACCGCGGAGGAGTTCCTCCGCCTCGCTCTAAGCTACGCCGAGGACGAGTACAACGCCGGATGCGTATTACCCGCAAGGAAGGTCAGCCGGTCGAAGTCGAAGGTTTGCTCACCCAACTCTCGAACGGCATGACCGTCTTCATCACGGCGGACGGCGAGGGCCGTGTGACCGTCGAGGAACTGAACTGCTCGGAACTGGACACGTGGCCGCCGTTCCTCGACGAGACGGAGGAAGTCGAGGACGGGGAGGCGTAGGCGGGGCAGGTCGAACCCGCAGACCAGAAGTAGCCGTTCCCCGCGCACCACCACGATCGAGCCACGGATAGGCGCAACGGCCCACGGATGGGCCATCATCTACGCAGATCCTGACCGAGCGCAGTCTTCATGAAGCCCTCCGGCAGGTTCGCATCTCAACCCTGGAGGCCAGGCCTTGGTTCTGTCCTCTCTGCGAGCAGACGTTGGGCAAGTTGACGCCGCAACACATGCGGCGCCATGGTCTGACCATGACTGAGAGTTATGGGCGATTCCCTGCGGTGGGATTTACCAAAGGGGCTCGGCTGGAGATCCACCCGAGCCCCGACGGCTTGCTGAACACCGGTGAGGTGTTCGGCTTCATGGTTGCGGGGGCCCGCTTTGGATTGTGGAAGCGACCACTGAAGTTCGAGTTTCTGCTGACTTACTGAGTACGTCCGTCGAGCCGCAGGGAAGGGATGTCCGTGATGAGAGTGTTCGCTTTGCCCGCGGCCGGCGCACTGCGAGCTTGCAGTGCGTGCCAGGCCACCGCTGAATACGGGACCGCGACATCCCGACCGCAGCCGCAGCGCAGCCAACAGCCAGGCCGGCCGGACACCGGGTCGCCGCCAGTGTCACGTCACTTCAACCGACGTGAGCGGTGGCTCGGGAGTGAAGGGAATTCGGTTTCTCGCTGAGCCTCGCGGTGACGCGGCGGTGCTCATCTCCGCTCCCCCCCTGGGGGGGTCTTGGCGGCGGCTGCCGCCTACGACGTCGCCGTCCCTCGAGGGATCCTCGCTCGTATCTG
>MNEG01000106.1 GCA_001917585.1 Candidatus Rokubacteria bacterium 13_1_40CM_68_15 | reverse complement strand
TATACCGATTCGCACAAGGGGTTCGTGGACGTCACCGACACGGCCAACCTCGACGTCGAGCTGAAGCCCTACCGAGTCCTGATGGCCGAGCGGATGGTCGACACGGTCATGACGGCCCACGTCTTCAACCGTTCGCTCGACGGCCGACGTCCGGCCACGCTGTCACGCCCCACCATCGAGGGGCTGCTGCGCGGCGAGCTCGGCTGGCGCGGGCTCGTCGTGAGCGACGACATGCGGATGGGCGCGATCGAACAGCACTATGGTCTGGACGACGCCACCGTCCTCACGCTGGCCGCCGGCGTGGACGTCGTGCTCATCGCCGCCGACCGCCTGCCTGACGGCGGTTCGGCCGCGACCGAGGCGCTGCGCGCCATCCGCACCGCGCTCGGCGCCGGCCGTCTCGACCCCGCCCGCATCGAGTCGGCGCTGGCTCGCGTCCGCGAGCTGAAGTCGCGCCTGCGCTGACTCCGCCCTGAAATGGGCGTGGCGCGTCTAGCGCTACGCCTCGTAGACCTTCTTCAGCTCCCCGTCGGCCCAGCGGACGGCGTCCTCCGCGCTGAGGCCCTGGACGGCCTTCGCGTACATGTCGGTGATGATGTACTTCGTGTAGACCTGGGTCGCCCGCGCATTCGACGGCCCGGCCCAGCCGAGATGGCGGGCGCCGCGGGCCGCTGTCTTGAACGACCGCATCGGCTCGTCCACACGGCTCCACATCGCGTGCTTCTCCCAGCCGGCGGTGGCTCCGATGGCGTAGCCGCCCTCGAGCTCGAGCCAGCGGGAGAACTGCTCCTTGCTGTGTAGCCACGTGAGCAACTCCCTGGCCGCGCTCGTCTGCTTCGAGTACTTCATGACCGCCTGCGAGTAGACGACGTGGTACGACGGCGTCGGGCCGTGGGGGCCGTCGGGGATCTTGAAGTGCCCGATGTCCGGCCACAGCGGATGGCCCCGGTCGTCCTTGATGTCGGACCGGCGCTTGGCCACGATGTAGATCGACGCGCCGTTGAGCGTCGCGCTGATCTCGTTGGCGTGGAAGGCACGGTTGTTCGTCGTATCGTCCCAGGCCAGCCCGCCCTCGTCGCAGGCCTCTCTCCAGAACGCCGTCATCCACTTGACGGCCTCGATCGTCGCCTTCCCGTCGAGGATGACGCGGCGCCCCGCGCCGTCGGTCTCGGCGCCGCCGAAGCTCCACGTGATCGGATAGGACCACGTCGGCGCGTCGTTGACCGTGTGGCCGAGCGTCTGGCCGACGGGACGTCCCTTGCGCTTCAGCGCGGCGCCGATCCGGCGGTACTCGTCGAGCGTCTTCGGCGCCTCGGTGACGCCGACGTCGGCGAACCACGACTTCCGGTAGGCGATCAGCGCGGGCGTGATGCAGTGGGGCAGGGCGAGCCAGCGCCGACCATCCTGCGCGGCGGCCTCGCACTGGGCATAGAACGCGCCCTGGTCCTTCTGCTTCGCCTCGGCGAGGTCGCTCACGTCGACCAGCGCGTTGTGGTAGAGCTGGGGCCAGTTGTGGAGCATCTGGATCACGTCGGGCCCGGCGCCCGACTGGATGGCCGCCGTGATGCGCGCCTGCAGATCGTTCTCGTTGATCGTCTCGAGCGCCACGTCGATCTTCATCTGCTTGCCGTACTCGGCGAGCTGGCGCTTGAGCTCGACCTCGCCCTGGGGAATGAAGTCCACCCGGTAGAGGAGATGAAGCCGTGTCGGCTGCGCGAAGGCGGGCGCGCGCCGCGCGGCCAGGATCCCGGCCACCCCGGTGCTGAGGAACGTTCGTCGATACATCGTCACCCTCCCGTCTGCGGATCGAGGACGTCACGCAACCCGTCACCGAGCAGGTTGAGCCCCAGCACGGTGACGAGGATGGTGAGTCCGGGAAAGATCGAGATGTGCGGAGCCGTGCGCAGGAAGTCGCGCGCCTTGGCCAACATGGTCCCCCACTCGGGGGTCGGCGGCTGGGCGCCGAGACCGAGGAAGCCGAGATAGGCGGCGGAGAGAATCGCGGTGGCGAACAGCAGGGTGGACTGCACGATCAGCGGCCGGTCGAGGTGCCAGCGCTGGCGCAGGTCGTTCACGACGTCCTCGGTGGCGAAATCACCGGCGAGGATGCGGGCGGGGTCGCCCGGGATCAGCCGGACGATCGCGAAGACGAGGACGCTGACCGCGAGGAGCGTCGGGACGGCGATGATCAGACGGCCGGCGAGAAGCCTCAATCCTCGAAGAAGACGGTGTGGAGCGACTGGAGTGACTCGAGCGGGTTCCACTCGAGCCCCTTCAGCGTCTTCCTGGACGCCCAGAGCGACGGCTCGCCGTACAGGAACAGCGCCGGCACGTCGTCCATCAGGATGTCCTGCATCCGATAGAGCGTCGGGAGCCGCTTCGTGGCGTCGAGCGTGGACTGCTCGAAGGCGAGCAGCCGGTCGAACTCGTCACTCTTGTAGAACGACAGGTTGTTCCCCTTCGGACGCCAGAACGCCGAGCCGAAGTCCTGGATGGCGCTGTCGATGTCGCCGTTGGCCGAGCGCCAGCCGAAGTAGGGGGCCTGAAGCTGGTTCTTCTCGACGGGCTGCGCCGACAGCTGAGAAACGTCCCCCATTCCAGATCCACGATCTTGACCGAGACCCCCACCTGCTTGAGATAGCCCTGCACCGCTTCGAGCACCTGCCCGCTGAGGAGATATCGGCCGGGGCTGTGGTGGATCGTGAACGCGAGGCTCGCCTGGCCGGCGTCCTTCAAGAGCTGCCGTGCCTTGTCGGGATTGTAGGCGTAGCGGTCGTACTGCGCGGTGTAGCCGTAGGCGCCGATCGGGCCCGGCGAGTGGAGAACGGACGCCGTCGCCGCGAAGATGTTCTTCACGATCGCCTCGCGGTCGATGGCGTAGTACAGCGCCTCGCGCACCCGTTTGTCCTTGAATGGCCCCCACTGCGTGTTCAGGTAGATCCAGATGACGCGCGCCGAGGCCGGCGTGTGGACAGCGAGGTTGCGGTTCCTGGCGAGTCGTGCGGCGTCCTGGGGTGGCACGTGAAAGATCAGGTCCACGTCGCCGCTCTCGAGGGCCAGCAGGCGTGCCGAGACGTCGGGATAGGGCCGGGAGACGATCGCGCGGATCTTCGGGCGCCCGCCCCAGTACTGATCGTTGGCCTCGAGCCGGACTTCCTGACCTCGCTTGTGATGAACGAACTTGTACGGCCCGGTGCCCACCGGTGCCGTGTGGAGATTCTCGTCGCCCACCTTCTGGACCTGAAGCGGGCTGTACACGACGATCCAGTGATAGCCGAGCGAGTTGATGAAGGGCGCATAGGGCGCCCTGGTCGTGACCTTCAGCGTGTGCTCGCCGGCCGGCTCCATCGCCTCCACCATCGCCAGCGTGGCCTTACCGATCGAGTGCTTGCGGAAGCGCTCGAGGTTGAAGCGCACCGCGTCGGCATTGAACGGCGTGCCGTCCGTGAACTTCACGCCCTTCCGCAGATGCAGGCTCCACGTGCGGCCGTCCTTAGATTGCTCCCAGGATTCCACGAGCCAGGGCACGACCGTGCCCTCGGTCGTCAGGCGTACGAGCGGCTCCGACACCTGATTGAGGATGGAGCCGTTGTGCAGGCCGGTCGCCTTGTGGGTGTCGAAGATGGGCACGTCGGTCGGCATGCCGACGATCAGCGTGTCGCGGGCCGCCGTCGCGGGTCCACTCACGGCCACGATCGTCAGCGCCAGGACGACGAGCAGCGCGTTCGGCCGTCGCATCGCTCTGCCTTCGCTCACCCCATCACCCACCCGCCGCTCGGGTGCAGGATCTGTCCGGTCAGGTACCCGGCGTCCTCCGACGCCAGCGCGACCGCGCAATACGCGACGTCGTCCACGCTGCCGAACCGCCGCAGCGGCAGCTCTCGCAGCCGCCGCTCGCGATACTCCTCGGTCATCACGGCCTTGCTCATGTCGGTCTCGATGCCGCCGGGAGAGATGGCGTTCACGGTGATCCCGTGCGGGCCGCACTCCTCGGCCAGCCCCCGAGTGAGGGCTTCCACCGCGCCCTTCGTGGCGGCGTAGGCCGCGAAGCCCCCGCGGCCGACCGAGCGCTGCGCGAGCTGCGACGACAGGTTGATGATCCGGCCGTACCGTCGGTCCATCATCGTGGGCAGGGCGTAGTGCGTGCAGAGCATCGTCCCCGTCACGTTGATCGAGAACATCCGGTCGTGAGCTTCGACCGGGGTCTCGTGGAACAGCCCCCGCGTCATGATGCCCGCGTTGTTGACGAGAATGTCGATGCGACCGAACTGACGACGGACGGCGTCGATCATCGACTTCACGTCGTCGTCACGGGCCACGTCGGCCTTCAGCGCAATGGCGCGCCGGCCGAGCTTTTCCAGCGCCTGGACGACCTCGGCGGCCGCCCCGGCGCTGGCGTGGTAGTTGACGACCACGTCGGCGCCCTCGTCGCCGAAGGCGAGCGCGATGGCGCGGCCGAACCCTCGCCCCGCGCCGGTCACGATCGCGACCCGTCCCTGGAGACGCCCGCTCATCGTTGTGACAGGTAGTGCTCGGCGATCTCGATCGGGCGCGCGATCCAGACGTCGCCCTTGCCCAGGATCAGCTCGAGCAGCCGCGACACCATCCGCATGCGCGACGGGCGGCCGATGACCTGGGGATGGCCCATGAGGTTGAAGAAGCCGCCTTCCTCCCAGGCGCCCTCGAACTCTTCCTTCCACACCTCGAACACGTCCTCCTGGCTCCAGATCCCATTGCCGACGGGCGGCACCGCGCTGAAGCCGAAGAACGGCCAGTCGTTGTTGCACCACGCCGTCGGCAGCTCCACCAGCTCGCCGTGCGGCGTCTTGTGACAGTAGGGCAGGTCGCTGTCCATGAAGTTCGAGTGGTAGACGAAGCCGTGCTTCTTGAGCAGGCCCATGGAGTGCTTCGACGGATCGGCCGACGGCACGCGGGAGCCCAGCGGGCGCACGTCGAGGATCTTCTTGAAGACGTCGAGCGTCTTCGTCAGCAGCGCCTCTTCCTCCTCGACGCCGCCCTGCAGGAAGAAGGGCTTTTCGTGCAGGTAGCCGTGCTGGCCCACCTCGTGACCACGCCGAACGATCTCCCGGCAGAGGTCCGGATGGCGCTCGATGATCCAGCCGGGAATGTACCAGCCGGCCTTGATGCCGTAACGGTCCAGCACGTTCAGGATGCGCGGCGCGCCTGTCTTCGGACCGTACGCGCCCATGGCCATGTGCAGCGGCCGCTCGGCCAGTGCGGGATCGCGGTGGATCCACGGGCTCTCCCCGTCGAGATCGAACGAGATGGCGAAGGCGCAGCGCTTCCCCTTCGGCCACGTGATCTGCCGCTCCATGCCTACCTCCTGTCAGCCTTTACCGTCGGGAAGCTCAGGAATCACGCGATGGTATCTCAACTCCCCACGAGCCGCTCGACGTCCGCCCGACGTGGCAGCGACGGCTGGGCGCCTCGCGCCGTACAGGCCAGCGCCGCCGCGGCGTTGGCGAACGCCAGCGCGGCCGCCAGGTCGCGTCCCTCGCCCAGCGCCACCGCGAGAGCGCCGCTGAAGGCGTCGCCCGCGCCAGTGGTGTCCACGACGGACACACGCCGGCCGGCCACGTGACGCGCGCCGTCGCGGCCGACCGCCAGGGCACCGTCTTCCCCGAGCGTCACGATCACCGTTCCGGCGCCCCGGACGCGGAGCGCCGCCGCCGCCCGCTCGGCGCCTTCGCGGTCGTCGGCACCCACACCGCTGAGTCGTGCGGCCTCGCCGGCATTGGGTGTGAGGTAATCCACGAGCGGCAGGACGTCGAGCGGTCCATCGGGGACTGGGGCCGGGTTCAGCAGCGTGATCGCGCCATGAGCGCGGGCCGTGGTCAGCGTCCAGGCGACGGTCGGCAACGGCGTCTCGAGCTGGCAGGCGACGACCTGAGCCCAGGTGAAGTCGTCGGCCCGCGCCTTCACTCGCTCGACGGTGAGCAAGCGGTTGGCCCCGGGAGCGACGGCGATCTGATTGCGCCCCTCGCCGTCCACGGCGATCAGCGCGGTGCCCGTCGCGCCGTCCGGAGTCAGCGTCACGCCGTCGGTGACGACACCCTCCGCGCCGAGCGCGGCCAGCACCGCGCGCCCCGATGCGTCGTCGCCGATGCAGCCGATGAACCTGACCTCGGCGCCGAGCCGCCGAGAGGCGACGGCCTGATTCGCTCCCTTGCCGCCGTGGGCCACGGAAAGCGTCCCGTTGGACACGGTCTCGCCCGGTCGGGGCAGGCGTGAGAGCGCCACGATGAAATCGACGTTGGCCGAGCCGACGACCAGGACCCGCGCACTCACAGGCGCTGAAGGAGCACGCTCACGAAGCGCTCCGTCTCCACGCCGACGGCGATGCGACAGTTGGGATGGCCGCCGGCGCGCCGAGTCTCGCCGTCGCCGCCGATCCGAAGCCGGGCTGGTTCCCAGCTCAGCAGGGTCTCGTCGAAGGCCGCGCCGACGGCGAGCGGATCGTGGAGGGTCAGGCGACCGCCCTCGCGAGCGAACGCGTGCTGCGTGAACGCCAGCACGCGAGCCGCCCGCGGCCCGGGCCGCGCGCCGAGAGCCCGCTCGAGCTCGGCGCGCGTTACCGTCGCCTGGCCCGTCGCGTCGAGCGGAACCAGGTCCAGTCGAAGGCCGGCGTCCAGCACCCGCGCCGCCGCCTCGGGGTCGACGTGAAAGTTGAATTCGGCCGTCGGCGTCACGTTGCCCGGCACGTCGACCGCCCCGCCCATCGCGACGACACGCCCGATCCGCCTCATCGCCGCGAGATCGGCTTCGCAGGCCAGGGCGAGGTTGGTCAGGGGGCCAAGGGCCACGAGCGTCAGTCGTTCGCCGTGGCGCCGCCCCATGTCCACGATCAGGTCGATCGCGTTCGGCAGCGCGGGCTCGGCCTCGACCTCCGGCCAGTCACCGAGGGCCCCCAGGCCGTCGGCGCCGTGATATCCCTCGGCCGTCCTGAGCGGGCGAGCGAGCGGCGCGTCGGCCCCCGCGGCGACGACGGGCCACGGCTCCGGCCGGCGCAGCGCCAGCAGGCGGAACAGGTTGAGCGTGCACTGGCCGAGCGGGACGTTGCCGGCAACCGTCGTGACGGCCTCCACCCTCACCCCGGGCGATCCCCAGGCCAGGAGTAGTGCAAGCGCATCATCCACTCCGGGGTCGGTGTCGATGACGAGGAGCGTCAAAGAATCGGTGCCTCCCGTCGAGGCATCGCAAGAGGCGATGATAGAATCGATCCGCGGGACATCTCGCGGCAGAGAGGAGCAGACCGATGGACGTCCGGATCAAATACTGCGGCGAGTGAAACTACCTGCCCCAGGCCTCCAGTTTGCAGGCCGCCATCAAGGACAGGTATGGCGTCACCGCCACGCTCATCGAGGGCGCGGGTGGGATCTTCGAGGTGTACATCGACGGCACGAGCGTCTACTCGAACCAGACGACCTACCGCTTCCCCGAGAACGAGGAGATCTTCGCCAAGATCGACGCCGCTAAGGCGTAGCACCGCGCTCCAGCTCCTCTCGGAACCTCGGGTGGGCCACGGCGATCAGCGCCCCCGCCCGGGCGCTGTCCGCCTTTCCGCGTAGCTCCGCGACCCCGAATTCCGTCACCACCCTGTCGGCCAGAAACCTCGGCGTCGTGACCGCCGCCCCTGCGCTGAGCCGCGGCACGATACGGGACACCGCGCCGTCGCGCCCCGTGGATGGCATCGCGATGACCGAGGCGCCGCCGCGCGAGCGCGAAGCGCCGAGCACGAAGTCGAACTGCCCGCCGATCCCCGCCACCTGGCGCGGCCCCAGGCTCTCGGCCGTCACCTGACCCGTGAGGTCGATCTCCAGCGCGGAATTGACGGCGACGAAGCGGTCGATCTGGGCGATGACGCTCGGGTCGTGGACGAAGGCCGACGACTCCATGTTCACCAGCGCGTTGTCGTGCAGGAAGTCGAAGAGACGCCGCGTGCCCATCGCCTCGGCGATGTCCATGCGGCCGCGGTGGACGCGCTTGGCCACGTTCGTCACGACGCCGCGCTCGACGAGCTCCACCGACGCGTCCACGAGGAGAGAGTGGACGCCGAGGTCCCGATGATCGCCGAGGGCCTCGAGAACGGCTTGAGGGATCGCGCCGACGCCGACCTGGACGGTGGCGCGATCGGGGACGAGGCTCGCCACGTGACGGCCGATGGCGCGCTCGAGGTCGGTGATTGCGGGCGGAGGGTACTCGAGCAGCGGGGCGTCCACCTCCACCCAAAGGTCGATCTGGCTGCGATGCAAGGAGGCGTTGCCGCGGGAGCGCGGCATGTTGGGATTGACCTGCGCGATGACCAGCGGCGCGCGGCGCGCGGCCGGCAGGACCACACCGACGGCCACACCGAGACTGAGATAGCCGTGGCCGTCGGGCGGAGCGCAGTGCACGAGCACGGCGTCGGCGGCCCAAGCGCCGCCCGCGGCAAACTCGCTGACGGCGTCGAAGTACCGCACGGGAACGAAGTCGACACGGCCACGGCGACGCGCGTCCTCCAGACGCGGTGACATGTGCCAGGTCGCGACGCGCAACGCGGCGGTCTCCGGCCGAGCGAATGGATAGTCGCCGAGATGGATCCCGCCCATGAGGACCAGATCCGTCAGCCGGGCCGCCTGCCGGCAGATCTCCTCCACCAGCGCGACCGGCTCGCCGCAGCCGGGAGGAAGCAGCACCTTCATTCCGGGGCGGAGGCGCTCGACGGCGCCGGTGAGCGTCGTCTTCGCGAACGCACGCATGAGTGGCCAGTTATACCTGAACGGACGCTAGAATGGCGTCATGAAAGCCGCCCCTTTCCTGATGCTCGGTCTGGTCCTCGTCACACTCGTCGGCTGTGTCGGCGCTGGTCCCAATGTCGGGAGGCGCGCGGGCTGTTACGACGAGCGCAACGTCCCCCAGGCCGATACGCCTCCTCCCGCGTTCTTCTTCTTCTGCCGGCAGTCGCCATGACCGCGCGCGTCGCGCTCGTCACCGGTGGCGGCCGCGGCATCGGGCGGGCGATCGCCGAAGCGCTCGCCGGCGAGGGCGTGGCCGTCGCCGTGGCCGCGCGCACCGTCGATCAGGTCGAGGACACCGCGGCGGCGATCCGTCAGCGCGGGGGCCGAGCGCTGGCGCGCGCGCTCGACGTCACCGACGCCGACGCCATCGAGCGGGCCGTTGCGGACGTCGAGCGTTCACTGGGCCCGCTGGACGTCCTCGTCAACAACGCGGGCGTCGCGGAAGCCTCACCCCTGTCCAAAACCTCCCTGGCGTCGTGGCAGCGACACCTGAGCGTGAACGCCACCGGCCCATTCCTGCTCACGCGTCAGGTCCTTGCCGGCATGCTCGAGCGCGGCTGGGGCCGCGTGATCAACGTCGCGTCGCTCGCCGGCCTGATCGGTGCGCCCTACGTCAGCGCCTACACCGCGTCCAAGCACGCCCTGGTCGGGCTCACGCGCGCGCTGGCCGCGGAAGTCGCCACCAGGGGCGTCACCGTCAACGCGATCTGTCCCGGATACGTCGCCACCGACATGGTGTGGAACGGCGCCCGGAACATCGTGGCCAGGACGGGGCGCTCGTTCGACGAAGCCGTGGCGGCGATGGCAAAGATGAACGCCGGAGGGCGGCTGATCGAGCCGGGGGAGGTCGCGGCCGTCGCGGTGCGCTGCCTCCGGGATGGCGGCCTCAACGGCGAGATCGTCGTGCTGGACGGCACAGAACCGCAACCCCGGGAGGCCCGGTCATGAGCCGCTTCATCGAGCCCGTCAACCCGAGTACCCTGATGCCCGCCGTCGGCTTTTCCCACGGCTTCGAGGCGCGTGGCGGCCGCACGCTCTTCATCGCGGGCCAGGTCGCCAAGGACGGCAAGGGCGCCGTCGTCGGCAAGGGCGACGTCGTCGCCCAGTTCCGCCAGGTCTGCGAGAACATCAAGGCCGTGGTCAGCTCGGCGGGCGGCGCGATGACGGACGTGGTGAAGCTGACCATCTACGTCCTCGACACTCCCGGCTACAAGGCTCAGCTCCGTCCGATCGGCGCCGTGTACCGCGAGTACTTCGGCAAGCACTTCCCGGCGATGACGCTCGTCGGCGCGCGTGATCTCTTCGACGCGGCCGAGGGCTGTCTCATCGAGATCGAAGGCGTCGCCGTTCTGCCATGATCCCCGAGGCCCGAGACTCGCTCCCGCCGCCGTCGCTCATGCCCGACCGCATCTACACGTTGCCCGAGCTCCGCTATCCCGAGCGCCTGAACGTCGGCGAAGCGCTGCTCGACGCCAATGCCGACGGCGATCACGGCGGCCGCGTCGCGATCCAGGCCGGCGAGCGCCACTTGAGCTACGCCGAGCTGGCCAAGCAGGTCAACCGCCTCTGCCACGGCCTGCGCAGCGCCGGCCTCGACACGGGTGATCGCGTCCTCCTGCGGATGCCGAACGTTCCCGAGTTCATCATGGCCTGGCTCGCGTGCCAGAAGCTCGGCGTCGTGACGGTCGGCACGATGCCGATGCTGCGCGCGCGTGAGCTCGCCTACATCGCCGAGGATGCCGGGACGAAGACCGCGATCGTGTGGGGCGACCTGCGCGACGAGCTCGAGCGCGCACGGGCGCAGTCGCCCGTCCTCGAGCGTCTCATCGTGGTCGGCAAGGCCCGAGACACCGACACGACGCTCGCCTCGCTGATGATCGGGCGGCCCGAGAAGTTCGGCACGGTGACGACTGGCCGCGACGACCTCGCGATGATCGCCTACACGTCGGGCTCGACCGGTGTGCCCAAGGGCTGCGTCCACTTCCACCGCGATATCCTCGCCTCGGCCGACGCCTACGCCCGGCACGTGCTCGCGCCGTCCCCGGACGACCGCTTCGGTGGCCATCCAACGCTGGCGTTCACGTTCGGCACGGGCGGTCTCCTGGTCTTCCCGTTCCGCTTCGGCGCCACCACGGTGCTCTCCGGCCCGTTCACACCGGAGTCGATGCTCGAGACCTTCGCCCGGCAGCGCGTGACGCTCAGCTTCTGCGCCCCGACGTCGTACCGCCTGATGCTCGACGTGCCGGAGATGAGCAAGCGCTACGACCTCGGCAGTCTCCGGCTCGGCGTCTCGGCGGCCGAGCCGCTGCCGGCGGCGACCTGGAAGCAGTGGCGCGAGAGGACCGGCATCGAGCTGCTCGACGGCATCGGCTCCACGGAGATGTTCCACATCTTCATCTCGTCGCAGCGCGGGCGCGTGCGGCCGGGCGCCACCGGCGTGCCCGTCCGCGGCTACGACTGTCGCGTGGTCGACGAGACCGGCCGCGAGCTGACGCCGGGCGAGGCCGGGCTCATCGCCATCAAGGGCCCGACCGGCTGCAAGTACTGGCGCAAGCCGGACCGGCAGGCGGAGTACGTGAGGTGGAGCGGCTGGAACGTCACCGGGGACGTCTACACGATGGACGTGGACGGCTACTTCACCTACCAGTGCCGCTCCGACGACATGATCGTGTCCGGCGGCTACAAGATCCCCGGCCCCGAAGTGGAGCACGTTCTGGAGGAGCATGCGGCCGTCGCCGAGTGCGCGGTCGTCGCCGCGCCCGACCGCACGCGCGGCTTCATCGTCAAGGCGTTCGTCGTCCTCAAGCCGGGCCAGCAGGCCTCGGAGTCGCTGGTGGCCCAGCTTCAAGACCACGTCAAGCACGAGCTGGCCCCGTACAAGTATCCGCGCGCGATCGAGTTCCTGCCCAAGCTCCCGCGCACGGAGACGGGCAAGATCCAGCGCTACATCCTCCGCCAGTCCGACGTGCTCCCTTACGACCCGAAGGCTCAGGAGTGACCGACAAGCGCATCAAGCATTCGATCCCCGACGTTCGCTGGCCGACTGAAGCGGAAGCCGCGGCCTCGCTCTGGTTCTCACCGACCCACGTCGGCCGCCTGCCCGTCGAGCAGCGAACGTGGGTGCCGGCGATGGTCCCGTGGCGCGCCACCGAGGACGGCTTCGTCACGCCCGAGGTTCTCGACTGGTATGCGCGCTTCGCCGAAGGGCGGCCCGGCGTCCTCGTGGTCGAGGCCACGGGCATTCGCGACATCGCGAGCGGCCCGCTGCTCCGCATCGGCGACGACCGCTTCATCCCCGGGCTCCGCCAGCTGGTCGAGACCGTCCGCGAGCGAAGCGACGGCCACACGCGGCTCTTCATCCAGATCCTCGACTTCCTCACCGTGCGTCGACGCCCGGAGCCGGCGACGTTCTTCGCGAGGTATCTGGGGATCAGCGCGCGTCTTCGCGAACGACTGGCTCGAGCGCTCGCCGATGAGCGCTGGCTCATCGCCGCCGAGCCCGACGTCCGCGCGCGCCTGGCCGGGGCCGAGCGGCCGCTGGTCGAGACGGTGCTCGATGAGCGGGAGCTGGAATCGCTCGACTACGGCTACCGCGAGCGTGTCTGGGACACGCACTGGCCGTGGATCCGCGACCTCCCCCGCGTGCTGCCCGCGCTCTTCGCCGAGGCCGCGCGGCGCGCCCGCGACGCCGGCTTCGACGGCGTCGAGCTGCATTACGCCCACGCCTACACGATGGCGTCCTTTCTCTCCCGGCTGAACGATCGCGCCGATGACTACGGCGGGTCACGCGAGAATCGGGTGCGCCTGCCACGGGAAGCGCTGGCCGCGGTTCGTCAGCGCGTGGGCCACGATTACGTCGTCGGGATCCGGTATCTCGGCGACGACGTGGTCGCCGGCGGCAGCCGGATCGACGACGCGACGTTCTACGGCGTCGAGTTCGCCGCCGCCGGCGCGGACTATCTGTCGGTCTCCAAGGGCGGGCGCTTCGAGGATGCGCGCCAGCCCAAGATCGGCGAGGCCGTGTATCCATACACCGGGGTTTCCGGATACGAGTGCATGCCGACGGTGCTCGGGGACGAGCGCGGGCCGTTCGGCCGCAACGTGCCGCTGGCCGCGGCCATCCGCCACGCGGTGCGCGAGGCCGGGCATCGGACGCCCATCGTCACCAGCGGTGGCATTCACTCGTTCGAGCAGGCCGAGGGCATTCTCCGCCGCGGCGAGGCCGATTTCGTCGCCGCCGCCCGGCAGACGCTGGCCGATCCCGACTGGTTCAGGAAGATCCGGCTCGGCCTGGGGCACGACGTGCGACGCTGCCAGTTCACGAACTACTGCGAGGGCCTCGACCAGCGCCACAAGCAGGTGACGTGCAAGCTCTGGGATCGCGAGGTCGCACCCGGCGAGGACGGAATTCGGATGGCCGCCGACGGCAAGCGCCGGCTCGGGCCGCCGGCCTGGCGCCCGCCGGCCGCTTCCTGAATGCGCAACCGAACGGGGGCGGCCGCTCGCCCCCAATAGGTCAATCGCTTGCACACGTGTATGTGCAGGACGGCGCGAGGCCACCGGAACTCCGCGGAAATCCGCCGACGCCGCCATACCGCGCCGCGTCAGTCGTTGGCACCACCATTGCCGTAGTGAGTGGCAACAATGGGTCACGACCTCGTCCCTTCCGCCGTTCACGCCCGATCGAACGCCGCGCCAGCGCAACTCGCCCTGACTGATCGTGAGCGCGTCATCAGCTACGAGGAGCTCGACATCCGTGCGCGGCGTCTCGCGCGGCGGCTGCGCGAGCTCGGCGCCGGCCGCGACGTGCTGGTCGGTGTGGCCCTCGATCGCTCGGCCGAGTTCGTCGTCGCCGCACTGGGCGCGCTCTACGCGGGCGCCGCGTACGTGCCGCTCGATTGCCAGTATCCCGCCGAGCGGATCGCGTTCATGCTGCAGGACGCCGCGCCCGCCGTCGTCGTCTCCGACGCGCGTCTGGCGGCGCGCCTGCCCCGTGGCGCGTGGCCTACGCTCATGATCGACGTGGCCGACGGCGGCGACGCTCTCGCGGCTGAGGCGGTCGGCGCCGATTCGACGGCCTCGAGTCTCGCGTACGTCATCTACACGTCCGGGTCGACCGGACGGCCGAAAGGCGTGGAAGTCACGCACGGGAATCTCACCAATCTCGTGCGCTGGCATCACCGCGCGTTCGGCGTCACGGCGGAGGATCGAGCGAGCCAGCTCTCGAGCCCAGGCTTCGATGCCGCCGTCTGGGAGGTCTGGCCGTATCTCGCGAGCGGCGCCAGCGTGCACTTCGCCGATGACCAGAGCCGACTCGACCCCGGACGGCTCCGGGACTGGCTGCTTGAGCGGCGGATCACCGTCGGGTTCGTGCCGACACCGGTCGCCGAGCGGCTGCTCGCGCTCGAATGGCCGAGCGAGGCGCCGCTGCGAGTCCTCTTGACCGGCGCCGACACGCTCCACCGTCATCCGCCGGCCGGCCTGCCGTTCACGCTGGTGAACAACTACGGCCCCACCGAAGCGGCCGTGGTCACGACGTCCGGGGCGATCGCGTCAGCGGACGCCGGTGAGAGCCGGCCAACGATCGGAAAACCCATCGACAACGTCGACGTCCACATCGTCGACGAGCATTTGCGCCCCGTCGCAACGGGCATGGTGGGTGAGCTGTGCGTCGGCGGCGCCGGGGTCGCCCGCGGCTATCGTAATCGGCCCGAGCTGACGGCGGCTCGGTTCGTACCCGATCCGTTCAGCGCCCGGCCCGGCGCGCGACTCTATCGCACCGGCGATCGCGCCCGCCGGCTTCCCGATGGCGACATCGCCTTCCTCGGCCGCGTGGACGGTCAGTTGAAGGTCCGCGGATTCCGGATCGAGCCCGACGAGATCGTCGCCGCCCTCGATGCCGATCCGGCCGTCGTGGCCAGCGCGGTCGCCGTCCACGACGATGGCGCCGGGGACCGCCGCCTGGTGGCGTACGTGGTGCCCGCGCCCGACATGGTGCCGCTCCCGTCGATGCTGCGCGAGCGGTTGAAGACCACGCTGCCGGAATACATGATTCCGGCCGTCTTCGTGCGGCTCGACACGCTCCCGCTGACGGCCAACGGCAAGGTCGACCGTGACGCGCTGCCGGCGCCCGACACCGCCGACGTGCTCCGCGACGAGCCGGTCACCGCGCCCCGCACGCCCGTGGAGCAACGGCTGGCGCTGATCGTGGCTTCCCTGCTCGACACGTCCGCCGTGGGCGTCAACGACAACTTCTTCCTGCTCGGCGGCCACTCGCTGCTCGGCACCCAGCTCATCGCGCGCGTGCGCGACGCCTTCGGCGTGGACCTGCCGTTGAGAGCGCTGTTCGATCATCCGACGGTGGAAGCCCTGGCCGCCGAGGTGGAGCGCGCGATCCTCTCCCGCATCGAGGCCGCCGCCTGAGCACGATGACGCCGGCAGGAACCGCCCGCGCCGCCGCCGAGGATCCAACGCTCAGCCTCTATCACTTGCTCGATCCGGAGGTCCTCGCGAATCCGTATCCGCTCTATCACCGTCTGCGCACCGAGGATCCCGTCCACTGGGATCCGTACCTGCACGCCTGGATCGTCACGCGCTACGCCGACGTGGTCCAGGTGCTCCATCGCTTCGTCGCCGACCGTACGCCGACGCCGGCGCAGCTGGCCGCCATCGGCCTGGCCGAGCTGGGACCGGTGGCCCAGGTGATGGTGCGGCAGATGCTGTTCATGGATGCTCCCGCCCACACGCGAATTCGCGGCCTCGCCGCGCACGCGTTCACGCCGCGCCGGGTCGCCGCCCTGCGCTCGCACATCCAGGAGATCATGGACGGCCTGCTCGACGCGGTGATCTCGCGGGGCCGGATGGACGTGATCGGCGACATCGCCGAGCCGCTGCCCGCGATCGTGACGGCCGAGATGCTCGGCGTACCGACCGAGGACCATCCGCAGCTCAAGACGTGGTCGGCCGACTTCGCCGAGATCCTGGGCAACTTCCAGCACAACCCCGACCGCGCCGGGCGCGTCCTGCGCTCCACCGAGGACATGTGCGCGTACTTCAAGGCGCGCATCGCCGAGCAGCGGCAGACGCCGCGCGAGGGCTTGATCCACGCGTTCATGACCGCGGAGGTCGACGGCGATCGGTTCACCGAAGAAGAGATCGTCGCCAACTGCATCGTCACGATGGTCGGCGGCCAGGAGACGACGACGAACCTCATCGGCAACGGCGTCCTGTCGCTGCTGCGCCACCCCGACGAGCTCCGGCGGCTGCGCGGCGATCTCTCGCTGATCCCGTCCGCCGTGGAGGAGCTGCTCCGCTACGAGAGCCCCAGCCAGCACACGGCGCGGCTGGCTCCCGACGACGTCCAGCTCGGTGGCCGGGCGATCCGCAAGCGGCAGGCGGTGATCGCCGTGATGGGTGCGGCCAATCGCGATCCCGAGCGGTTCCCGGATCCCGACCGGCTCGACATCACGCGAGGCGACAATCGCCACGTGGCCTTCGGCTGGGCCGCCCACTTCTGCTTCGGCGCGCCACTGGCGCGCATCGAAGGCCAGGTGGTGCTCGACACCATGCTCCGCCGCCTCCCCGAGCTCCACCTCGAGCCTGGCCCGCTCGGCTGGCGCCAGAACCTCGGTCTCCGCGGGCTCACCGCGCTGCCGGTGGCCTTCAGAGCTGCGGGCGTCTGATGAGCCGGGCGGTTCCCGCAGCCGATGACCAGCGTCGGCGCCTCGTCGAAGCGTACCTGAAGTGTCGCGGCGAGCACGCGGTCACCGCGGAGCCGATCCCGCGACGCCCGGCCGGCGTGCCGATCCCGTTGTCGTGGGCGCAGCGCCAGGTCTGGTTGCACGCCCAGGTCGCGCCAGACGTCCCCGTCTACAACGAGCCGATCACGGTGCGCCGGCGCGGCCCGCTCGACGTCGCCGCGCTGGAACGGGCGCTGTCCGAGATCGTGAATCGTCACGAGATCTGGCGCACCGTCTTCGCGGTCGAGGACGGTGAGCCGGTGCAGCGGACGGCGCCACCGTGGCGCTGGACACTGCCCGTGGTCGACCTGCGGGGCCTGCCCGCCGGCGTCCGCGAAGCCGAGGCCCTGCACCTCGCGCGCCTGGACGCGATGCGCCCCTTCGACCTCGCGCGCGGCCCGCTCGTCCGCGGCCTGCTCGTCCACGTCGATCACGACGACCATCGGCTCTTCCTCACGCTCCACCACATCGTCCACGACGGTGTGTCGGTGTTCGGTCTCTTCATCCCGGAGCTCACGGCGCTCTACGAAGCCTGCGTGGCCGGTCAGCGGTCGCCGCTGTCGGAGCTGCCGATCCAGTACGCCGACTTCGCACGCTGGGAGCGCTCCGTCCTCGACGGTGACGCGCTCCGGCCCCACCTCGACTACTGGCAAGGCCGGCTGGGTGGCGATCGACCGACCACCGAGCTGACCAGCGATCGGCCGCGTCCGGCGCGCCAGAGCTTCCGCGGCGCGCGCCATGCCTTTGCGCTGCCGGCGGCGCTCGGCGACGGTCTTAAAGTTCTGAGCGCGCAGGAGCGCGTGACTCTCTTCATGACCCTCTTCAGCGCCTTCGCCGGGCTCGTCCACCGCTACAGCGGCCTCGACGACCTGACCCTGGGCACGGTATCGGCCGGGCGCAAGCGGCCGGAGATCCAGCGACTCTTCGGATTCTTCGCCAACCCGCTGGCGCTGCGCGTCGACACCGGCGGCGATCCGACCGTCCGCGAGCTGCTGCACCGCGTGCGCGACACCGCCCTCGACGCCCTCGGTCACGACGAGGCGCCCATCGAGCAGGTGGTGAACGCGCTCAAGCTGCCGCGCGACCCCAGCCGCAATCCTCTCTTCCAGCTCGTGTTCGCGCTGGAAGCGCCGCGCGCGCCCCTTCCTCCCGGATGGGAGCTGAGTCACCTCGACGTCGATCCCGGCACGTCGAAGTTCGACCTCTATCTCGAGCTCGCCGATCACGGGCCGCACATGGTGGGCCGCTGCGTCTACCAGACCGATCTCTTCGATGCGCCGACCATCGGACGGTTCGTGCAGCACTATCGCCGCACGCTGGAGGCCTTCGTGGCCGATCCCGAGCAGCGGCTTTCCGCGCTGCCGCTGGTCGACGAGGCTGAGCGCGGGAGGCTTCTGGACTGGGGCACGCGACGCGGCTCGTATCCCGAGGCGCCGATCCATCGGATCTTCGAGGCTCACGTAGCGCGCCGCCCGGATGCGGTGGCCCTCGTCGCCGACGACCGACGCCTGACCTATGCGGAGCTCGACCGCTACGCCAACCAGCTCGCGCAGCGACTCCGCGCGCTTGGCGCGCGGCCGGGAGTCCGGGTCGGCGTCCTCACGGATCGCTCGCTCGAAATGATCGTCGCGCTGCTCGGCGTGCTGAAATCGGGCGCGGCCTATGTGCCGCTCGGCGCCACCTATCCGAAGGACCTCCTGGCCTTCATGCTCGAGGACGCCGGCGTCACCGCCGTGGTGACCGTCGACCGGCTGCGCACGGCGCTGCCGGACCCGGCGCCGACCACGATCGTCCTCGACGCCGACGGCACCCTGAGCGGACCGGCGCCGACGTCGGCGGTCGACGTCGGCCCCGACGACGTGGCCTACGTGATGTACACGTCGGGCTCGACCGGACGGCCGAAGGGCGTCGCGGTCCCGCATCGAGCGGTCGTGCGCCTCCTCTTCGGCCAGGACTACACGCGCTTCGCCGCCGACGAGGTCTTCGGGCACATCTCCGCGTTCACGTTCGACGCCGCGACGCTCGAGATCTGGGGACCGCTCCTGCACGGCGCGCGCTGCGTGCTCTTCCCGCCGGGCGTGCCGACGCCGGCCGTCATCGCCGATACGATCCGCCGCCACGGCGTGACGACGATGTGGCTCACCGGGTCGCTCTTCAACGGCCTGATCGAGGACGCGCCCGAAGCGCTCGCCGGTCTGCGCCAGCTGCTCGTCGGCGGTGAAGCGCTGTCCGTGCCCCACGTGCGTCGCGGGCTGACGCTGCTGCGCGGTACGCAGATCATCAACGGCTACGGCCCCACCGAGTGCACGGTCTTCGCGTGCTGCCATCCCGTGCCGCGCGATCTGCCCGCCGACGCTCCGTCAGTGCCCATCGGGCCGCCCATCGCCAACACCGACGCCTACGTCGGGGACCGCCATGGCCAGCTCACGCCCATTGGCGTGCCGGGCGAGCTGCTCATCGGCGGTCCGGGCGTCGCGCTCGGCTACGTCAACCGGCCCGAGCTCACGCGCGAGAAGTTCATCCCCGATTCCTTCACCGGCGAGCCAGGCGCGCGTCTCTACCGGACCGGTGATCTCGTGCGTTGGCGGCCCGACGGGGCGCTCGAGTATCTCGGGCGGCTCGACAATCAGGTGAAGGTTCGCGGCTTCCGGATCGAGCCCGGCGAGGTGGAGGCCGCCATCGCCCAGCACCCGGAGGTGCGCGAGGTCGCCGTGGCGGCGCGACCCGACGGCCACGGCGGCAAGCGCCTCGTGGCGTACGTCGTCCCCCGCTCCGAGAACGCTCCACCGCTGACCGATCTCCGGAGATTTCTCGGCGAGCGGCTGGCCCCGCACATGATCCCGTCGCTGTTCGTCACGCTGCCGACCTTGCCGCTCACGCCGAGCGGAAAGATCGATCGGCAGCGGCTGCCCGCCCCCGAAGCACTGAGCGGGGCGCCGTCCGGGGAGTTCGTCGAGCCCCGCGACGCGGTCGAGGGCCAGCTGGTCGAGCTCTGGGAAGACCTGCTCGGTGTGCGTCCGATCGGCGTCACCGACGACTTCTTCGACCTCGGTGGCCACTCGCTCCTGGCCGTCCGCATGCTCCAGCGCCTGACGGAATCGTATCGCGTCACACTGCCGCTGGCCGCGCTCTACGCCAATTCCACGGTGGAGCGGCTGGCCGAGGCGCTGCGTGAGGGCGACGACCACGGCTTCCGCGCGCCGATGACCCGCCTCAATCCCGAGGGGCGGCAGCCACCACTCATCTTCTTCCACGGCGACCTGCACGGCGGCGGGCTCTATTGCGTTCGCCTGGGCCGGCGGCTCGGGGCCAATCAGCCGCTCACCGTCGTCCATCCGCTCGGCCGCGCCGGCCGCCCGATGCCGCGCACGATCGAGGCGATGGCGGATGAGCACCTCGAGGCGCTGCAGGCCCTGCCTCGCAATGGAGCGTGGCGACTCGGCGGCTACTGCAACGGCGCGCTGGTCGCGTTCGAGATCGCGCGCCGCCTGGCCGCCGCCGGCGAGAAGGTCGAGCTACTCGCGCTCATCGCCGCCGACGCCGACACGCGGATGTCACCTTTGCACGCCGTGACGTCACGGTTGGCGCCCGGCTCCGACTGGTTCGGGCGGCTTCGCTCGTTCACGGTGACGCTCGAGGGCCGATCGTTGCGCGAGCGGATCAGGCTCGCGTGGAACAAGGCGGCGAACCTGGCCGCCGAGCCGCTCGGGCGGGCGCGCGGCAAGCCCTCGCGCCGGCACCGCGACGACGTGTACGACCGCTACTTCCGCGCCGTCATGGGTTACGTGCCGCGCTACTTCCCCGGGCGCGTGGTGCTCTTCTGGCCGGCCGACGAGCCCTGCCGTCACGTCGACGACCGGACGCACGGCTGGGGCCGCTTCGCCGACAGTGTGGAGGTCTTCACGGTACCGGGCGACCACAGCACGATCATCACCGACCACATCGAGGCGATCGCCGCCCCGCTCACGGGCTATCTGTGATTCCCCTCGAGGGCTCGACCGTGCACCTCTGGCGGGTCGGGCTCGACGTGGAGGACACCGTCGCGGTGGCGCTGGAGGCGTCGCTGGACCCGGACGAGATCGCGCGGAGTCGGCGCTTCCGGCTGAGCCGCGAGCGTCGGCGCTTCGTCGTCGGCCACGGCATCCTTCGCCGGATCCTCGGCGCGTACCTGGATCGCGCGCCCGCCACGCTCTGCTTCAGCCGTGGGCCGCACGGCAAGCCGGCCCTGGAGGCGCCTTCCGCCCCCGACCGACTGGAGTTCAGCGTCTCCCGCTCCGGGAACCTCGCGCTCTACGCGGTGGCGCGAGGTCGACACGTCGGCGTCGATGTCGAGCGCGTGCGGCCCGACTTCGACTGGAGGCCAATCGCCGCGCGGTACCAGACATCGGCCCAGGTCGCGCGGATCGCGGCGCTGCCGCCCGACACCCAGCTCGTCGCGTTCTTCGGGTGGTGGACGCGCTCGGAGGCGTACGTCAAGGCGTGCGGCGAAGGGCTCGGCGCCGGCGAGGCCCGCCTGCGCGCCGAGCCCGATGGCCAGTGGTCGATCGTCGCCGTCGATGCCGGCCCCGGTTTCGCGGCGGCGCTCGCCGTCGACGGCCGCGACGTTCGGGTCGAGCAGTTTCTCGAGGCTGGCGCTCAGCCCGCTACGGGGGAGGCAATCCCAGAAAGTTCGCCGCGGGAGACCGGACGAACTCATCGCAGGAGAACGGCGGCCAGGCACGGACGATGATGCCCAGCGGCTGGACCCGGTAGCCCGCGTCGCTGAGCACACTGAAGATCGCCCGCCGATCGCTGCCCTGCGGCCACGCCTCGAACACCACCAGCGGCCGCGTCTCGGCGAGAAGCCGGCGGCCGCCGCGAAGCACCGCGAGCTCGGCGCCCTCGACATCGATCTTCACGAGGTCGGGGACGAGGCCGCACTGGGCGGTGAAGGCGTCGAGCGTGACCATCGCGACCTTGATCGTCGTGACGTCATCGCGGCCGCCCCAGCGCGCCTTGACGTCATCACTGGTGGTTCCCATGTACGTGGCCCCGTCGGGCACGGTGAGCTCCGCGGTCCCCGGACGATCGCCGACCGCCGCCGTAACGATCTCGGGCGTCACACCGTTCGAAGCGCACCAGGCCTCGAAGTAGGCGCGGCACGCCGGGTTCGGCTCGAAGGCGACGACCCGGATGCCGTGCACCAGGAATCGGATCGCGTGAGAGCCGTAGTTCGCGCCGACGTCGAACACGAGGCGTGGAGGGCGGGGCGAGCCCACCAGCTGCTCGTAGAACGCGTGCACCTCCGGGTCCCAGCCATGGAACGCGGTGGCGGCCTGCCAGGACAGTGGGAACTCGCGTCGCAGCGGCAGCACGATCGTCTGGCCGGCGAAGTCGAGTTTCCAGCCACCGGCGACCGGATGCTCGATCTCGCCGAACGCGTGGAAGAAGCGACGTTTCCCGGCCAGGGTCAGGCGACGGTGGATCGCGTTGACCACCCAGAGGCCGGCCGGTGTCGAGAGCGCCCTGGGTAGTGCTCGCCTGGTGAGCGGGAGAACGACGTGCCGCGCGACTCCCATCCCGCGCCAGTACGGATGCGGGCTACATGCCACGCCACGGACCTCGCATACACCGCGAACTCCTGGGGTCAGCGAAGCCGCGGCGTGAAACTCTTTACCGAAACGTACTGATCCGGCCACGCAATCTCGAACCCCTGTTCCCACGCCGCGTGACGCGTCCAGTACGGATCGTACAGGTGGCCGCGGGCGAGCGCGCAGAGATCGGCGCGCCCCGCGGCCAGGATGGAGTTGACGTCGGCATAGGACGCGATCGCGCCCACCGTCGCGGTCGCGATCCCCGCCTCGTGACGGATCCGGTCGCTGAACGGCGTCTGGTAGAGCCGCCCGTAGGCCGGACGCTGGTCGGGCACGGTCTGCCCGGTCGACACGGTGACGACATCGCAGCCGTGAGCCTTGAGCCGCCGCGCGAATTCCACGGACTCCTCGGGGGTCACTCCGCCGTCGGCCCAGTCGGTGGCCGAGATCTTGACCGAGATCGGCCGCGCCGCGGGCCACACCACCCGCACGGCGTCGAAGACGGCCAGCGGGTAGCGCAGGCGATTGTCGAGCGTCCCGCCGTACTCGTCGGTGCGCGTGTTGGTCAGCGGCGAGACGAACGACGCCAGCAGGTAGCCGTGGGCCATGTGCAGCTCGAGCATGTCGAAGCCGGCGGCCTCGGCCATTCCGGCCGCTCTCACGAAATCGGCCTGCACGCGCTCCATGTCGCTGCGATCCATGGTCTTCGGCATCTGGCTGTGCGGAAAGTACGGGATCGCCGACGCCGAGATCAGCGGCCAGTTGCCGTCGGCCAGCGGCTCGTCGATGCCTTCCCAGAGCCGTCGCGTGGAGCCCTTGCGGCCGGCGTGAGCGAGCTGGAGCGCCACGCGCGCGGGCGAGTGGGCGTGAACGAAGTCCACGATGCGCTTCCAGGCCGCCACGTGCTCGGGCTTGTACATCCCCGTGCAGCCCGGGCTGATGCGACCGTCCCGGCTCACGTCGGTCATCTCGGCGATCACGAGCCCGGCGCCGCCGACGGCCCGGCTCCCCAGGTTGACCAGATGCCAGTCGTTCGGCGTCCCGTCCTCGGCCGAGTACTGACACATCGGCGAGACGACGACACGATTGGGCAGGACCAGCTCGCGCAGGCGCAGCGGCGTGAACATCGGCGGGGGCGCCGGCTGGGCGGCGACGGGCATCCCGCTCTGGTCGGCGGCCTTGGCGGCGAACCAGCGATCCACCGTCTCGACGAACTTGGCGTCGCGGACCTTCAAGTTGTCGTGCGTGACACGCAGACTGCGGGTGAGCAGGCTGAAGGCGAACTGCAGGGGTTCGAGGCGGCCGTGATACCGCTCGGTCTGCTCGAACCACTCGAGGCTCACCTGGGCCGCCCGCTGGATCGACTCCACCTGGGGCCGGCGTTCCTCCTCGTAGGCATCGAGCGCGCTCGGGACGTCGCGGTGACGCTGCAGCGCCGCGGCCAGCGCGATCGCGTCCTCCATCGCGAGCTTGGTCCCGGAGCCGATCGAGAAGTGCGCGGTGTGGGCCGCGTCACCGACGAGGACGACGTTGTCCCAGTGCCAGTGCGCGTTCCTGATCGTCGGGAAGCTGCGCCACAGCGAGCGATTCTTCAAGAGCCGGTGGCCCTCGAGCTCGCGGGCGAAGAACCGCTCGGTGAAGGCCACCGTGTCGTCCTCGCTCGCCTGGTCGAGGCCGGCGCGCCGCCAGGTCGCCTCCGTCGTCTCCACGATGAACGTCGAGTAGCGGGCGTCGTAGCGGTAGGCGTGCACGCGCCAGAGGCCGTGTGGGCTGTCCTTGAAGATGAAGGTGAAGGCGCGGAACGGAAACGTCGTGCCGAGCCACACGAACCGGTTCCCGCGCGCGTCGACGTGCGGCTGGAAGTGCGCGGCGTACTGGGAGCGGACCAGGCTGTTCACGCCGTCGGCGGCGAGCACGAGGTCGGCGGAGCGATAGGGCTCGAGGTCGGTGACGTCGGTCTGGAAGCGCAGCGTCACGCCCAGCGCGGCGCAGCGCGTGTGGAGAATGTCGAGCAGGACCTGGCGCGACATCCCCGAGAAGCCGTGGCCGGTCGACGTCAAGACCTGGCCTTGATAGTGGATGTCGATGTCGTCCCAGTGCGCGAAGGCCCGGGTGATGGCCTCGCCGGTGGGCCGGTCAGCCTCGATGAAGTTGTCGAGCGTGGCGTCGGAGAAGACCACCCCGAAGCCGAAGGTGTCGTCGGCGCGGTTGCGCTCGAGGACGGTGACGTCGTGCGCGGGATCGGCCTTCTTCATCAGCAAGGCGAAGTACAGCCCGGCCGGACCGCCGCCGATCGAGACGATCCTCACAGTGCGATTGTACCGAACGCCGGGGTGAATCCCGCCGCGTCACTGTCGCCGGTCGACGAAGCGCGGCGCCTTGACGCTCGCTTCGAACTCCCGGGCGAGCGTTCCGAGCGCCAGGACCTCCACCTCCGGGGTCACCTCGAAGACGTTCTTGGTGGCGGTGGTCACGGCGGCCGGGGTGGCCGCCGGGTCGGCGCCGCGCACCACCTCGATGAGGAGCCTCAGCACTTCGCGGTCGTGGTGCGTGACGAGCTCGGCGCGGAAATCGAGGACGCCCGGCTGGCGGAACATGAAGTCTTCGAGCTCCGTGTGGTTCACGTTGACGCCGCGGATCTTGAAGAATCCGCTCGTGCGATGGGCGTGCTTGAGGACCGGGAACACCGAGAAGGGATCCGCGTCGGGCTCCGGCCACCGCAAGGTGACGATGTCGCCGGAGAGCCAGCGCAGGAAGGGCGTGGCGGTGTGGCTCCACAGCGGCGTCATCACGAGGGCGCCGGGCTGCCCCTCGGCCACCGGCTTGCCCGTGACCTCGTCGACGACCTCCACCAGGAAGAGGTCGGCCCACAGCCGCATCCCGTCCACGCCGTCACGCTCGGCGGCCATCATGGAGCCCTCGGTCATGCCGAACGTGTCGTAGACGCGGGCGCCCCACGCCCGCTCGAGCTTGGCGCGCTTGGCCGCGGTGAGCTGCTCGGCCGAGCACACCACGGTGCGGACGCTGCTGGCCGCCAGGTCCACGCCCTGGGCCTCGGCCACGTTGGCCAGGTGCAGCGCGTAGCTCGACATCCCGGCCCACACCGTGGGTCTGAGCGTCGCGATCAGCTCCAGCTGCAGCGCGGAGGGCGTGGTGGTCCCGGCTCCCGCCCACACGACCCCCGCCCCGATTTCCTGCGCGCTCCGCGCGACCATCTGGCCGATCGGGTGGATGCCGAGCGGAAACGAGTCGTGCACGACGTCGCCGGCGCCGACGCCGATGCACTCCCAGATCCGGCGAAACCCCAGGAGGCAATAGGGCAGATCTTCCGCGGAGCGCGGATAGAACAGCGGGCGCCCGGTCGCGCCGCCCGAGCGCCAGAACTCGACGGCGGCGCTCGGTGGCTGGATGCAAAACCCCGAGTAGAACTCGTCGGTGCCGAGGGCGCGAAGCTCGTCCTTCGTGAGCGGCGGGATCTTCCCCCACTCGTCCGGATCGTCGAGCCGGTCGATGTCGACGCCGGCCACGCGCGGGGCCAGGAACGACGAGCGCCGGGCGTGCTCGACGGCCACGCGCTTGCGAGTCCGCTGGATGGCGAGGAGAGCGTCGCGCGACGCGGGCAACCTGACCGGCACGTGTCAGCCCTGCGGGCCGCCGGAGATGTCGCCGATCCAGCGACACTGGGCCGTGTACGACGTGGGCCGCGCGCCGGTGCGCTCGGCCTCGACCATTGCATCGAGCCGCGCCTGCTTGGCCTCCGTGTGCTCGGGGATGGCGTCCAGCGCGTCCTTCAGCATCGCGTCATAGTCGGCACCCACCGGGCAGACGTCTTCGCAGCGGCGGCAGCCGGTGATGACGCCGGCCCCGCGCAGGATGGACTGCCAGAGGTTGAAGCTCTCCTCGGAGCGAATGAGCGCTTTTTGCCGGTCGGCATCCGGTTCACCGACGATGCGCTCGAGATGGTCGGTCAGCGCGGAGAAGCCGTGCGGCGAGCGGTAACGGTCGCACGCGGGCCAGTCGCGGTCCCAGTGCCGGACGGTATCGCCGGGACAGGCCATGAGGCACCGGCCGCACGACGGCCCGAGGCAGAGTGGGCTCTCCCGGCGCTGGTCGGTGCCGCACGGGACCGAGCACAGCACGGCGGTGAGGATCACGCGCGGGCCGAACTCGGGCGTCAAGAGCTGGAGGTTCAGTCCGAGCGTCCCCAGCCCGGCCTCGACGGCGGCATGCGTGAGCGAGATCAGCGTCGTCTGATGGCGCTCGGGATCGCTTGCGTATCGCCAGGGGTCGACGTGCGTCGGCGGGATGACGATGGCCGGGAAACCGTGATCCTCGAGCCAGTACACGAGCTCCAGTGACGCCGTTTCCAGCAGCGTGAGCGCCAGCTCGTCGTTGTAGTACTTGTGGCGGTCGTTCCACGGCAGGATCCGGCTCGAGCCGGCCGACACGCGCTTGGCCATCACGATCACGCGGTCGGCGTCGAGCGCGGTGACGTCCGACGGGCGGCGAGGATCCCGCGGGTCGGGCGGATGGGCGTCCATGACTTTCCCGTCGGCGATGCCGACGAGGTCGGCGCCCAGCTCGCGGGCCC
>MNEG01000171.1 GCA_001917585.1 Candidatus Rokubacteria bacterium 13_1_40CM_68_15 | reverse complement strand
TCCGTGGTCGTGGAAAAAGTGAAGGCGGGCATTCCGGTCACGCGCGGCTTCGACGCCGAGACCAACGAGTATGTCGACATGATGCAAGCGGGGATCATCGACCCCACCAAGGTCGAGCGAGTTGCCCTACAGAATGCGGCGTCGATCGCGTCTCTGCTGCTCACGACGGAAGTTGTCATGACGGACATCCGGGAGGCCGAGAAGGCTGATCCATCGATGGCCCACGGTGGGGAGTTCTAGCCGCGAGCCGGGCTAGCTGGTGAAGCAACGGCGAGCGGCCGCGCCGTAGGCGAAGGCCTCTTCGCGCTCACCGAGAAGTCACCCGACCGAGCTCACGGCCGCGAGCTCGGTCGCCGACGGGGCGATGGCGGGCCAATGGTCTACGTGGAGTGCGCCGATTCCGAGTGCGGCCGCCGCGCGTCGCTCAGGGTCACTCGTGTGTCGAGCATCCCCATGCGCCGTAGCCAGCGGAAATGGGACGTCATGCCTTCCCAGAACGACCGGTGCTCGGTGTATGTGACGCCAAAGTCTCGACAGGTCTGTTCCACCAGCTTTGAGATTGCCGGGTAGTTGACGTGACTGATCCTCGGGAGCAGGTGGTGTTCGATCTGGAAGTTCAAGCCGCCGAGGAGCCACGCCATGAGCCGGCTCGGCCGGGCGAAGTCCACGGTCGTCTCCGCCTGATGGACCGCCCAGGCGTGCTCGATACGTCCTGTGCCCATGAGAGGTAGCGGGAACGCGGCCTCTTCCACGCAGTGCGCGACCTGAAACACGACGCTGAGCGTGGTCCCAAGCACCACCGCGGCGATCCCGTAGTAGACGAGGACAGCCGGCACGGAGTGGAAGAGCAGCGGGATCCCGAATGCCCAGGCGAGGAAGGTCGCCTTCCCGGCCACCAGGAGGACCAGGTCCCAACCCGTGGGGCGGCGGACGCGGTGGCTGCCAATCCGGCCGGTGATGAGCCTTCGGACATCGTCGACGAGCTGCCACTTGACCGCCAGCAGTCCGTAGAACGGCCAGAGATAGAGGTGTTGCCACCGGTGATATGGGAGCCGGGTCTGATGCGGCGTCACCCGGGCGAGGATGCCGAGGTTGATGTCGGCGTCGTGGCCAGTGACATTGACATACGTGTGATGGAAGACGACGTGCTTCCAGTGCCAGAAGTACGAGCTGCCGCCCATCATGTCCAGCGTCATCGCCATCAGCTTGTTGACCACGTGGTACTCGGAATACGCATCGTGTCCGCCGTCGTGCTGAACGTTGAATCCGATTCCGGCGGCGGCGAATCCGAGCAGGACCGCTAGCGGCACACCCTGCCACCAGGCGTGGGCCGCGAACACGAGCAGCAGGTAGGACACCGCCAGACCGGCCAGGATGATCGCCGTCTTGAGGTACATCTGCCAGCAGTCGCGTTGCCGACGGCCGGTGCGCCGGAAATACTCGTCGACTCGCCGCCGGAGCTCGAGCTGGAAGGCGCTATCCGGCTCGAATTTGAGAGCTCTTCGCGGGGCCGCCGCCGAGGAAGTGTCGCCGGGAATGATCTGATCGCGCATGACCATGCCGGTGTTCCACCCCGCGCCGAGCGCCTGCGCCTTGGCCACGCGGCCGAGATCGTCGGGCGCTAGTTCGTGCGTAGGGACGCCGGCCAGCTGTGCTTCGTTGGCCTTCTGTGGAAGTCCGCTGGTGACGTCGAGGTCACCGGCGCTCGCCTTGCGCCCACCGAGCGCGCCGAACCGATGCCGTTGGGCGCGAGGATCCTCGCCACGTCATCACACGATCGCCCGGCGCCCGGGTTCCCGGAGGGGAGCCGCGCGCGGCTCGCAGCCTCTCGCCTGCCTGGCGTTCTGCAGCCAGGGAATGGCCTCGTCGATCCCGAGGTCGCCATACGGCCGGCCGAACTCCGGGTCGCTCTCCTCTGGCCACAGCTTGGTGGCTTGCCTCAGAGTCTGTGGTTGTTCCATCTCGCCGCCCTCCGCTCGAACCTGGCCTCCACGGGTCACCTCCATTGACGCATGTCACGTCTTGGATTATATTTCAGATTGAAAATATATAACATATTGTCGAGATGACGAGACACCTCTTCGGCCTCCGGCAGGACGTCGTGGATCAGGCGCGGCGCGGTTTCCGGTCGGCGAAACGCTTGCTGATCGCCTCCGCGTCGGCATGGTCTTCGTTGGGACGTTCATGATCCCCGCCGACGCCAATTCGTCGGCCGCCAGCGATCGCCCGGGTGCGAACGCCGGAACGCTCGGCAGTCGCGGCTCACGCTCGCATTCAGTCCCGGCCCGACCCCTTCCGGAACGTCCTGAGCCGTCGCCTGCGCCAGTGACTGCGCTGCCAGCACCCCCGACGCGTCGCTGTGGTGGCTGGATGGGCATGCTCGCCGGCTCCGCGGCCGGTAGCCTGATCGGCGGCTCGCTCTTCGAGGTCTCGTGGGGCCCCCTCGATCCGTTGTTCATCGGCGGTGTGATCATTCTCCTGGCGACGTTCCTGCGCCGTCGCGCAGCGGCCCGGGCGCAGCCGATGCAGGCAGCCGTCAGTGTCTCGAGGAGTCTGGAGACGCACCCGCCTGGTGACTCGAGTCTTGACCGCGGAGTCCTCGACATCCGTCGGACGGACGCCAAGTTCGATCCGGCCAAATTTGCCGGCTACACGGGGATGATGTTCCGCGACGTGCAGAACGCGTGGACGACTCGGGACATGGGCGTTCTCCGTGATCGGCTCTCGCCGGAGATGTATGGCGAGCTGCAAGTGCGGTGCGATCGGTTGCGGAACGCCCGGCAATTGCACCGCATCGATGACATCGACATTCGCGCCGAGATCACCGAAGCGTGGCAGGAGCGTGATCAGGATTACGTGACGGCGTACATCAGCGGCTCGATGGTCGATTACAGCGTCGACGAGGCGACCGACGGCCTCGTGAACGGCTCGAGCGTGATACCGAAGGACGTCGAAGAATTCTGGACGTTCACGCGGCCGGCCGGCCTCAACTTCTGGATGCTCTCGGCCATCCAGGTCTCGCCACTCACCGAGCACCCAGAACCCGGCCATCCGAGGCCGTGACCCGCGCCGGCGTGACCTTCAGCGGGCCGCGCGCCTCCGTTCCGTCAGCGAGGAGACCCCGCTGCGCTCGGCGCTGGAACCCGCCTCCTAGAGCTTCCGACCACCGCGTCGCCGGCGTCGACGCGCGGTAGTGCGCCCGGGCGCGCGCCTGGTGCGCCCGGCCTTCATGAAGCATGATTCGTTGCAGTAGCCGTGGACACCGGTTGGCAGCTCGACCTTGCACGTAAGACACTTGTTCGTGGTGAGCACGCAGTCCGCCTTTCGCAGTTGCTGGCGTGGCGAGCCGTGGCACTGAAGCGCGGCAGTGCCGGCCCGCAGACAGTAGCACCGTTCGTGCGACGAGGCCAGGCTCAGGCCGCGGCGGTTGGAGCGGAACTTCCGCACGGACAACGCGATATCGTGTAGAGTGTCTTAGCTGGAGTGCCGTCGGCCTTTACTTGTGAGCCGCCGGCCGCGGCCAGCGCGCCGTCCGAGCCCCTTCTCCAGGCGGCCCGTGAACTATACAGCCCGTCGCAATGGGAGTGACCGCCATGGACGTCGTCGCAATCTCCACGCCGCAGGACGCCGGCTGGCGCTGGCGCATCGTCAACTATGCCGGCGAGGTCGTCGAGGAATCACACGGTCTCTTCTCGACCATCAAGAGCGCGGTGGCCGAGGGCGCGCAGCGCCTTCATGAAATGAACGTGACCGATGTCTCGCGACCGACCTCGCCTCGTTCGACATCCTACTTCCGGGCGCGGTGAGGACGCCGCGTTGGCGGAGGTGAAAGAGCAGTCCCGCATGACGAGGATCGAGGCAGATTCCGCGACTGCTCACCACCGCTCGGCGAAGATCAGAGAGTCGCGGGTGCCCGCCGGATCAGCCTAGCGCCAGCCGCCCCGACCGTAGCCCCCGCGATCCGAGTCGCGCCGCCCCTCAGTTTTCGGCTTCGCAACCTCGACCTTGATTTGTCGGCCATCCAATTCACGTCCGTTGAGCTGGGCAACCGCCTTCTGGGCGTGCTCGCTCGACTCCATCTCAACGAAGCCAAACCCTTTCGAGCGTCCGCTGAACTGCTCGGTCACGACGTTGGCCGAGACGACCGTCCCGGACTGGGCGAAGAACTCACGAAGTCCATCATTCGTGGTGTTGAAGCTGAGACCGCCGACGAAGAGTTTCTGGGCCATGGAGTCGCCTCGTGCTTCCGCTCTTTTGAACTGCCGTCTCCAGATCGCGGAAGGAACTGAAGGGCGGCGCCTGACGAGGGGGGCTCGAAGGTGAGCCGGTGTCCAGACCAGACACGGTGAGTATACGTCATCGGTCGACGCGCCGCGCGCGGCGTCAGTTGAACCAGCCAGCGCGGCGGATGCGGCGCCGCTCGTTGAGCACCGTCTTCAGCGCCGCGGACGCCTTGAACCAGGTCGTCCTGTTCAAGCGGGTGTCCAGGGCGAAGCGGATGCGAAGCTGGACTCGCAGCCACGGCAGACACCACGCAGGCGGCTCGAGAGAGGGTGGTTGATGTCGAGACGTCAATCGGGCGCCGGCCAGCGGCAATAGGCACACGAGAGGACGAACCGCCCCAGGTCTCGAACGAGGTGGGGTGGCCGAATCCGGTGTCCACAGACCGGACACGGCGCGGAGTACCAGGCGACGTGGAGGCGATTGCTGATGGAACTCGCGGCCATCCGGCACAAGCGCCCTTCCATGCCGCGCTTGTCGGCCCGGCGTCGAAAGCAGTCCCGCATTTCTCGAGCGATGGAGGTGTCCACGTCGATGAAGTAGTAGGCGTTGGTGATGCATCCCCGGTCTCCGGCCTCCAGCACCGCCCGTTGTGTCGCCGGTCGCAAGGCCGTCCATTGCTCGACGAGATACGCGAGGACGCGACGGTTGACCGGGAAGCTGATGGTCAGGAGCGGGCTCCTTTCCGCACGTCGCCGGGAACGAAGCGGACGATGCTCGTCAGAGACGTGCCGCCCCGGCAGGGTCCCCCATGCAGTGGGCTAGGGTACCACGCTATAGATTATATAAAGAATAGATAGAGGCCCGTTTCGGTGATACAGTGGCATCGCCGTCACCATCGTCTTCCTGGCTGACGCGGCTGGCGTCGGGACGCTAGTGACACATGGCCTGCTTCACCCCTTTCCTGAGGAGTCCTCCATCATGGCCGTCAAGCTCTTCGTCGGTGGTCTCGCCTTCGCTACATCGTCGGATCGGTTGCGGGAAGCGTTCGCGACGATAGGGACCGTGGCATCCGTGCGCGTCGTCAAGGATCCTGCGGGCCAGTCTCGCGGCTTCGGCTTTGTCGAGATGGAGACGATGGAGGAAGCTCAACACGCGATCAGCCGCCTGCATGGCAGCGATCTCGACGGACGGGCCCTCAAAGTCGAGTTGTCCCAGAAGAAAGACCCGAGCGGAGCCGGGCGGTGACCGTCACGCGGCGGCTGACCCGGCCGATCGTCACGGTCGCCTCCGGGGCAAGGGAAGCGCCACCGGTGCCCTCCCCCCAGGATGGAATCACGTACAAGGGCTACCGAGTCGAACCGGGGTCGTACTGCGTCAGCACCGGTGCCTGGTTTCCACGGGTGGTGGTGTCCCTGAGGACCGAGGACGGGTCCTCCGCCAAGACGCAACTCTACGCGACGAACGCGGCGCGGTGGCCGACGCGGGACGAAGCCGACCGCCGTGCGCTCGACGTCGCGCGGGCGTGGATCGACGCGGCGATCGAGCGCCAGCGCGACTGACGCGCGGCCGCCCGACGCGGAGTGCCGCGGGCGGTTGAGTCGCTAGCGAACACCGCGTCGACCTCGCCGACGCGCCGTCGCCGTAAACGGTGAGCCTCAGCATGTCGATCGGTCCGGAGCAATAGCCGCGGGACGGGGTGGCTCGCCTGCAGTGTGTCCACGCGGCTGGAGAACAAGATGATGCTGCCGATGAGCGGACTCGACGAACTTCGCATCGATGGGCGGATGACGTGGAGGGAAGCGGAGAGCGGATGGATCGCCGCTCCCGAGGAGATCGTCAAGGCGCTTGCCCGAGAAGGCTTCGAAGAATGCAAGCGCGAGATGACCACGAGCCGACGGGATAGCCACCCGGCCGGCGGCCTGTGGCAGGGCCTCAACACGCGCACGGGTTCGGTCGCGTCTGCGATCTGGGTGAATCGTGCGGCTCGGCCGCGAGCGATCATCTTCATTACCGTCGACGGGGAGCCCGTCAAGGGCATCGAAGTCCCGAGCCCGGACCGTGATCCCTAGCGGCAGGACGGCGGCACGGCTCGACGTCGGCCGTGAATCCGCTCGTCGTCGTGCCGGCGTGCTGTTGATCATCACGTCGGTTCTGTGGCTGCATCAGTGGTTACCGGCACTCTCCGTGGTCGCGTTCCTCGTGTGGATCTTCCTCTCATCGTCGTCGTTCCACTCCTCGTCATCGGGACCATCGCGTACTGCATGTCAGGACTTCCGATCGACAGAATGATCTTGCCGATCGCGCTGAACCTGCTTGCCCTCTCGATGATCGTGTGTGGGGAATGGCTGCGGTCCTCCGACCCGCTGCCGGATCAGACGTGATGCCGAACGGGGCGGGATCGGACGCGAAGTCTTGGTGGGCGCTCGTTCTCGCCGGCGGAGACGGCGTCAGACTTCGCCCACTCACGCGCCGGATCGCGGGCGATGAACGGCCGAAGCAGTTCTGCCGGATCCTCGGTCAAGCGACGGTTCTCGAACAGACGGTCACGCGGGCCGAAATCATGATCCCGGCGGACCACATCGTGGTCGCGGTGGTCCGAGCCCACGAGCGCTTCTACGCGCCGCTGCTGGCCGACATCGCGCCGCGGTGCATGGTGATCCAGCCGGAGAACCGCGGCAGCGCTCCCGCCATCCTCTACGCGTTGCTCCGCCTGCTCACCATGGCCCCGGCGGGACCGGTCGCGATTTTTCCGTCTGATCATCACGTCTCCGACGACCACGTGTTCATGGCGCACGTCGAAGGTGCCTTCGACCACGTTGTGTCCCGGCCCGAGCTCGCGATCGTGCTTGGAATAGCGCCCGACACCGACGAAGTGGAGTACGGGTGGATCGAACCGGGGGAGATCATCCGCGGGCCATCGCCCTGGGCACTCTTCAGAGTGCGTAGCTTCTCCGAGAAGCCGCCTCGAGCCGTCGCCGACACGCTGCGGGCCGGCGGCTGCCTCTGGAACAGCTTCGTGATCGCGGCCTACCCGTCCATGCTCGTCTCCCTGATCAGGCTCGCGATTCCCAGGCTCGTCGACGCCTTCGCCCCTGTCGAGTCGCGACTGAGCACGCCCTGGGAGGACGATAGCGTGCGGCGACTCTACTCAGGGCTGCCGCCCGCGGACTTCTCGAAGGACGTGCTGACGCCGCGCGCGGCAAACCTCGCGGTCCTGCCCGTCACCGGCGTGGTCTGGAACGATCTCGGGGAGCCTCGGCGCGTCATGGCGACTCTGGCCCGCATCGGGATGTCCCCGGCGTGGGCCGCGGCGTCCGCGTGAGCCGAAAGGACGACCAATGACGAAGACCCTGACCGCATGGGGGCTCATTGCCGGGCTCCTCGTCGTCGGCAAGCTTGCCCACGCCGATGTTCCAACCATTGCCGACGTGACGGCCTGCAACGAGCAGGCGCGAGAGGCGGTGCGAGGCCGAACGGCATCTCCCACTGCGAAGGACGAGGCACGGGCCGAAGACGCCCGGAACGGCGGTCGCAACACGGCGGAACGGGCGGACGCGACCGGAACGATCACCCAGTCACCGGATCCGCAAATCCAGGGCATGGATGCGCGGGGAGCGAAGGACGCCGCGTATCGAGCGGGATATCGAGTCTGCATGCGCAAGAAAGGCTTTTGATTATATAAGAACAATATAAGATATTTTTAGTTCTTGACAGTGGACCTCTCCGAGGTCCATCGTCTTGTCGCGGTACAGTTGTTGACGCGTCGTCGTAGCGGGATGACCGACGGCGCGTCTGCTTCAGCATCGCGACGCATGTCGCGAGGTGCAGTGAGGCTGTGCCTCTCTGGTGCATGGGCGGTTCTCCCGTAGAGCCGCAGCTCGCGTCAGTTCCGCTCCTTGCTCCTCCCGTGCTGCGTAGGGCCCTCTGACGGCCCGCACCCTCTGCGCCTGACCTGCGTGCAGAGGGGAGAGGATGACCGCCGTGGCCCCTCGTACGTCGCCCCTGGTCGCAATCTTCAACTCGCGTGACGAGGTCATCGAGGCCATTCGCTCGGCCCTCGTGAACGACGGCTTCGCGACGGTCACGGCCCGGCTGGCGGAGATCCAGAACGGGACGCTCGACCTGGTGGCATTCATCGCGGTACACGGCCCGGACGTGATCGTGTACGACCTGCCCCGTCCCTATGAGAATCACTGGAACTTTCTCAGATTGATGAGGGAAACCACCTCTCTGAAGGACAGGTTGTGGATCCTGACCACGACCGACAAGGAGGCCCTCGAAGCCGCGGTGGGAGCCTCCGATGTCGTCGAGATCATCGTCGGACAGCCGTACGGCGCCGACGATGTCGTCGAGGCGGTGCACGCCGCGCTGGGGACCCAAGCTCCCGAGAAGACCGAGAGGTGACAGATGCCGGCTTCCGCATTGCGGATCGCTGAAGGACCTCATCTCCATGGCGTTCGGGTACTGGTTGTCGACGACATGCCCTACGTGCGGGACGTCGTGACCGAAATTCTCGAGCGTGAAGGGCTGACGGTGACCGCGGTCGGTTCCGCCGAAGAGGCGCTGGAGGTTCTGCAACGCGAGCGTCCCAACGTGCTGCTGAGCGACCTCTCGATGTCGGGGAAGGGCGGCTACTGGCTCATCGGGCAGGTTCGGGCGCTACCGGCGGAGCGCGGCGGGACCACCCCAGCGGCCGCCCTCGCTGCCTACACCGGCCCCGAACACCGCGCCAGCGTGTTGCGTGCGGGATTCCAGTACCACGTGGCGAAGCCCGTCGGCATCCGCGAGTTGATCGGCGTCGTGGCGATCCTGGCGTTGAAGGAGTAAGCCCGGCCAGGCCCACTCGAGCCGGTTCCCAGATGCTCTTGACGGCCCGTCGGTCGATGCCTATCATGCCAGCCACGCATAGGTGTGCAGTCCCAGGATCTCTCGCGGAGGTGATCCGATGACTTGGGAAGCGCCGACCTTCATCGAAGTGAAAATGGACGCTGAGATCAACTCGTATCAGGACGATTTCGACCGCGAGCAGGACGACCGCTTCTAAGGCAGCTTCCGAACCCAGCCCTTCGGGCCGGCTCAGCGCCGACCGGAGGGCTTGGTGTCTTGGCCGCTGAGATGCGCATCCGGGTCCTCGGCTCCGCAGCGGGCGGCGGGTTCCCCCAGTGGAACTGCGGGTGCCCCAATTGTCGGGGCTTTCGCGCCGGCACCCTGAACGCGAGCGCCCGGACGCAGGAGAGCGTCGCGATCAGCAGCGACGGCGAGCACTGGGTGCTCCTCAACGCGTCGCCGGAGATCCGCCACCAGCTCGAGAGCTTTCCACCTCTCCATCCTCGTCAGCCCCGGCATTCTCCCATCGCCGGCATCCTCCTCACGAATGGTGACCTCGATCACTGCCTGGGTCTGCTCTCGCTCCGCGAGTCCTATCCGCTGACGGTGTACGCCACCGACCGTGTTCGCCGCGGCTTCACCGAGGGCAACGTGCTCTACCGCACGCTCGAGCGCTTCGCCGACCAGGTCACGTGGCGAGCGCTGAAGCTCGGTCGGGAAGAGGAGCTGACGACCGGACTCAGCGTGGAGGCCGTTGCGGTGCCCGGCAAGCCGCCGATCCATCTGGAAGGGCTATTTCCGCCCGACGCGGAGGACAGCGTGGGCTTCCGCATCCGGGAGACGCGCACGGGAAAGGTGCTCGCGTACTTCTCGGGAGTCGGCGGTGTCTCGCCCGCCGTCGCCCAGGCGCTCGCGGACGCCGACTGCGTGTTCTTCGACGGCACGTTCTGGTCGGAGGACGAGCTTCCGGCGCTCGGGGTGGGCGAAAAGCGCGCCCGGGACATGGCCCACGCGCCTCTGGGCGGTCCGCACGGAAGTCTCAGCGCCCTCGGCACGCTCCGGGCCGCACGGCGGATTCTGATCCACGTCAACAACACGAACCCGCTGCTGCGCGTAGACTCGCTGGAGCGTGCGGAGGTCACGGCGCGTGGTTGGGAGGTCGCCTACGACGGCATGGAGGTGAGCCTGTGATTGCGCCTGGAGCCCCGCTGGTCAAGGACGAATTCATCGCGTGGATCCGGCGCGAGGGCGAGCAGCGCTATCACGATCATCACCGCTATCACCGGCTGATGCACGACGGTAAGCTGACGAAGGTGCAGCTCCAGCAGTGGGTGCTGAATCGTTACTACTACCAGACCCGCATTCCCATCAAGGACGCGATCATCGTCTCGAAGTCGGAAGATCCGGCCTTCCGCCGGATGTGGATCCGCCGGATTCACGATCACGACGGCACCGAGACGGGTGAGGGGGGACTCGAGCTCTGGCTGCGACTGGCCGACGGCGTGGGCCTCGACCGCGAGGAGGTGGCGAGCTACCGCTCGGTCCTGCCCGGGGTGCGCTTCGCGTGCGACGCCTACGTCGAGCTGGTCCGCGAGCGAAGCCTGATCGAGGCGGTGGCCTCCTCGCTCACGGAGTTCTTTGCTCCCGACCTCATGTCCAAGCGCGTGCTGGCCTGGGAGCGGCACTATCCGTGGGTGAGCCCGGAGATGCTGGCCTACTTTCGTTCGCGAGTGCCGCGGGCCCGCCGGGACTCCGAGGAGGCGGTGGACTTCGTGGTACGCCACGCCACGACGTACGAGCTGCAGGCGCGTTGCGTGGCCGCGCTCATCCGCAAGACCGAGATTCTCTGGCACCTCCTCGACTGTGCCTACGCCGCGTACGTGGATCCGGCCTGGGGTCCGGGCGGCGCCCGGGCCTAGCGATGATCTCGGCCACCACTCGGCCACGGCTGGCGACGAAGGCGCGGCTCCGCTTCGACCGCAAGTCGACGCGGTACATGCTGCTCTATCCCGAGAAAGGCCTGGTGCTGAATCCCACCAGCGCCGACATCTTGAAATTGTGCACGGGCGAGCACACGGTGGCCGCGATCGTCCAGCAGCTCGCCGACAAGTACGGGAAGGACGCGCCTGAGGTGGAGCAGGAAGTCGTCGGCTTCCTCCGCGCCATGGCCGACCGGGGGCTCGTGCAGGACGCGCCATGACCGACACTCCGCGCCCGTACACGCTCATCGCCGAGCTCACGTACCGCTGCCCGCTGCGCTGCGTGTACTGCTCGAATCCGCTCGACTACGCCCGTCACGACGCCGAGCTCGACACGGCCACATGGCAGCGGGTATTCCGCGAGGCCGAGGAGTTGGGCGTCGTACAGCTCAACCTCACCGGCGGCGAGCCGCTGGTGAGGGACGACCTCGAGGCGCTGATCACGGTCGCGCGTGAGCTCGATCTCTACACGAACCTCATCACCAGTGGCATCCCGCTACGCCGCGAGCGGCTCGAGCGCTTGCGCGCGCTCGGCCTCGACAACGTCCAGATCTCGATCCAGGACGTGCGGGCGCCACAGTCGGACCGCATCGCCGGTCATCCGGCCTTCGAGCGAAAGCTGGAGGTGGCCGGCTGGGTCAAGGCGCTCGGCCTGCCGCTCACGCTGAACGTGGTCCTGCATCGCGACAATCTCGATCACGTGCCCGAGGTGATCGCGCTGGCCGAGCGACTCGGCGCCGACCGCCTCGAGCTGGCCAACACGCAATATCTCGGGTGGGCGCTCCTGAATCGCGCCGCGCTGCTTCCGACACGCGAGCAGCTGGAAGGCGCCCGGGCCGTGGCCGCCGAGGCTCGTCAGCGCCTGCGCGGCCGCATGGAGGTCCTCTTCGTCGTCCCCGACTATTTCCGCGACGTTCCACCGGCGTGCATGGACGGCTGGGGCCGGCGCTTCCTGCTCGTGAGTCCCGACGGCCTGGCTCTGCCGTGCCATGCGGCCCATACGCTTTCCGGGCTCACGTTCGACAACGTCAAGGACCGCCCACTCGCGGAGATCTGGGAGCAGGGAGAAGGTTTCAACGCGTTCCGGGGGGAGGCCTGGATGCCCGAGCCCTGCCGAAGCTGTGATCGCCGCACGGTGGACTTCGGTGGCTGCCGCTGCCAGGCGTTTCAGCTGACGGGCCGCGCGGCGGCCACGGATCCCGTGTGTGGACTGTCACCCGACCACGCGCTCATCGACACCGCCCGCGCGGCCGCCGCGGCCGCGGCGGGCGAGACGACGTTCCACTACCGGATGGCGAAGACCACGTTCGCGCCATGAGGCGCGATTGACAGCCGAGGAACAACCGTATTAGGTTCCGCGCCACAGGAACCTCAAGGAGGCAAGCCATGAAGGCAGCACTCCTCATCATTCTCGTTCTGATCCTGGCCATGCCTGTGCTTGCCCAGCAAGCGCCACCGGCGTGGCAGCAGGGTCGGCCACCGGAGTTCGCGAGCTCTCCGCTGGCGCCCGTTCCCCTGCCGCCAGTCCCGACGCCGGCCAACCAGATTCCCATCGACAAGGTGAAGCTGCCGCCCGGGTTCAACGCCACCGTCTGGGCCGACGGCATGCACAACGCCCGGCAGATGGTCTGGGGCAACCGGGGCACGTTGTTCGTGGGCACGCGTGTGGCTGGCAACGTCTACGCGGTGGTGGACCGCGGCGGCAAGCGCGAGGTCAAGACGATCATCAAGGGCCTCGACCAGCCGAGTGGCGTGGCGTTCAAAGATGGGGCGCTCTACGTCGCCGAGATCCCGAGACTCCTCAAGTACGAGAACATCGAGGCCAATCTGGATAATCCACCGGCCCCGAAGGTCGTCTACGTATTTCCGCGGGAGGCGCACCACAACTGGCGGTTCCTGATGTTCGGGCCGGACGGCAAGCTCTACTTCAACATGGGCGCGCCCTGCAACATCTGCATGCCGCCCGAGACCCATGCCAACGTCTCACGGGTCAACCCCGACGGGACGGGCTTCGAGTACGTGGCGTTCGGTGTGCGCAACAGTACGGGCGCCGACTTCCACCCGGTGACCAAGGAGCTCTACTTCGTCAACCACGGTCGCGATTGGCTGGGCGATGATGTCCCCAACGACACGCTCCACCACGCCCCGAAGAAAGGGCTTCACTTCGGGTACCCGTACTGCCACCAGGGCGACACTCTCGATCCCGATTTCGGTGTGGGGCACTCCTGCAGCGAGTTCGCCCCGCCGCTCCTCAAGCTCGGCGCCCACATCGCGCCGATCGGCACCCGGTTCTATACGGGAAGCCAGTTCCCCCCGCAGTACCGGAACCTGCTCTTCATCGCGCAGAAGGGTTCGTGGAACCGCACCGTGAAGCAGGGCTACCGGGTGATGACGGTCGATCTCAAGCCGGGCCAGCCGCCGAAGTACGAGGTCTTTGCCGACGGCTGTCACCAGGGCGACCAGGTCCTGTGCCGGCCGACGCACATCGAGTGGATGCCCGACGGCTCGATGCTGCTCTCCGATGATTATCACGGGGCGATCTACCGCATCAGCTACGGTCGATAGGCGCTCCGCGATTCCACACGTGTGATGGCACCCCCGCCGCTTCGGCGGGGGTGCTCCTCATCCAGCGCCGGCCGAACCGGTGATATCGTCTGATCACGATGATGCGCACGTTCTTGATCGTCGCGCTCCTCTCCACGCTGGCGGCCGCGGCGCCGGCGGCCGCCGGGGACGTCGAAGCGGGCCGCCGCAAGGCCGAGCGCTGCGCCGCGTGCCACGGGGCCGACGGTAACTCGACTCTATCCGGCACGCCGTCGCTGGCCGGCATGGGCGCGTTCTACACGCACTGGCAGCTCATCATGTTCCGCGACGGGCGCCGTCGCGACCCCCAGATGACGCCGTTCGTCCAGAACCTCACCGACGAGGATCTCGGCGATCTGGCCGCGTACTACGCCGCCCAGGCGCCGCGCAGCCGGACGGCGGCGACGAGCTCTTCGCGTGCCGCCGCTGGCCGGCCTCTCGCGTTGAGCAATCACTGCACGTCGTGCCACGGGCCGGCGCTGATGGGGCAGCTGCAGGTCCCGCGCCTGGCCGGTCAGGATCTCGATTACCTCGTCAAGCGCCTCCGTGGCTACAAGGCCAAGACGACGAGCGACCTGGACGGGATGATGACCATGGTGGCCCAGTCGTTGAGCGACGAGGATGTCGAAAACCTCGTCCATTTCCTCGCCAGCATGCCCGCCGAGCGATGACGACGATCCTCGCGCTCGTCCTCCTCACGCTCGTGGCCGGGACCGCCGAGGCTCGGATCGTCAAGGTCGTGATCGACCGCACCGAGCCGTTCGCTGCCAGCAGCCCGTTCGGGACGGCCGGGGCCTACGTTCGCATCACGGGTACGGCGTACGGCGACCTCGATCCGGCCCGACCGGAAAACGCCGTCATCGTCAACCTCGACCGGGCGCCCCGCAACGCCTGGGGCCTCGTCGAGTACGACGTCGACTTCTACCTGATGCGCCCGGCGGATCCCGCCCTCGGCAGCGGGAAGCTCCTCTACGAGGTGACCAATCGCGGACGCAAGCTCCTCCTGCCGTTCATGAACGAGGCGACGGCGACCGCGGGCGCCGTGAACGATCCGGCCACTGCTCAGGACGCCGGGAACGGCTTCGTGTTCCGCCAGGGCTACACCATCGTGTGGAGCGGCTGGGATCCCGACGCGCCGCGCGTGAATCACGGCATGGCGATCCGCGTGCCGGTCGCCACCAACGCCGGCGCGCCGATCGTCAGAACGATCCGTGACGAGTTCGTCTTCGGCACCCGCGTGCCCGAGTCGCGCCCGACGGCGCCGCTCAGCTACGAGGCGGCCACGCTCGATCAATCGCGCGCCCGCCTGACCGTGCGCGCCCGGGAAAGTGAGTCGGCGACCGAGATCGAAGCCACCGGCTGGGCGTATGGCGACAGCCGGAACCTGAAGCTGCTGCCCGAGGGTACGCGTTTCAAGCCGGGCTTCATCTACGACTTCAGGTATCCGGCCAGGGACCCGAAGGTGCTCGGCATCGGCTACGCGGCCACGCGCGATCTCGTCTCGTTCCTGCGCTACGAGCTGCGCGACGGGCAGGGCACCGCCAACCCCGCGGCCCACGGCGGCGCTGGCACCGGGATCACGGCCGCGCTGGCCATCGGCATCTCGCAGAGCGGCCGCTACCTGCGCGATCACCTCGAGCTCGGCTTCAATCGCGACGAGGCGGGGCGTCACGTCTTCGACGGCGTGCTCGCCCACATCGCGGGAGTCGGCAAGGTCTTCGCCAACGTCGAGTTCGGCCAGCCCAACCGCACCAGCACGCAGCACGAGGATCATCACTTCCCCGAGAACCACTTTCCCTTCGCGCACGCTCGGCTCACCGATCCCGTGAGCGGCAAGACGGCAGGGCTCGTGCGTGGTGACGGCTTCGATCCGGTGGTGATGGAGGTCAACACCTCGACCGAGTACTGGCAGAAGGGCGCCTCGCTGCTCCACACCGATCCCACCGGCACGCGCGACATCGAGGTGCCGGCGACGGTCAGGCTCTATCTCGTCGCCGGCACTCAGCACGGCGGGCGCGCGGGCCTGAGCGCGACGCCGGCGACGTGCCTGCATCCGCGCAATCCTCACAACCCCACCCCCACGCTGCGGGCGCTGCTGGTCGCGCTGGACCGCTGGGCGACGGCGGGCGTCGAGCCGCCGCCGAGCCGCGTGCCGAGGGTCGCCGAAGGCTCGCTCGTCCTCGCCGAAGCCCTGCGCTTCCCCGCGATCCCGGGCGTGCAGGCGCCGAAGGCGTCCAATCACCTCGTCCTGTTCGGCGACTGGACGGCTCCGCGCCACGAGGACGGCAAGGCATACGTCGCGCGCGTGCCGCGTGTGGACGTCGACGGCAACGAGATCGCGGGGATCCGGTTGCCGCCGATCGCCGTGCCGCTCGCGACGCACACGGGCTGGAACTTCTACCGCGCACCGTACCCGGAGGGTGAGCTGTGCGATCGTGACGGCGCCTACCTGCTGCTGCCGCGGACGCGCGCAGACCGCGTGGCGCAAAGCGACCCGCGCATGTCGCTGGAGGAGCGCTACGCGACGCGCGAAGGCTACCTCCGGCGGGTGATACAGGTCGTGGGTGAGCTGATGCGGGCGCGCCTGCTCCTGCCGGAAGACGGGGCGCGCTACGTGGACGAGGCGGCGCGGCTCGACCCGTTCAAGCCGTGAGGAAGGACAGCCGGATGAAGCTCGCCATCATCGCGATCGTGATCCTGGCCACGGCGGTGGGCGCCGGGGCCGGTGGCTCCAATTACGCGGTGGCGCCCGGCGCGCGGCCCCAGTTCGAGGGGAAGATTTCGGAGTGGGCGGTCCCGACGCCCGAGTTCGCGCGCGACCCGGCACCGGCGCCCGACGGCTCGATCTTCATCGCCGTCATGTTCGGTAACAAGATCGCGCGCTTCGATCCGCGCACCAAGACGTTCAAGGAATGGAATCTACCGGCCAGCGCGCGCCCGCACGGACTGCTCGTCGACAAGGCCGGACAGGTTTGGTACACGGGCAACGGCAACGGCACCATCGGCCACCTGGACCCCGTCACGGGCAAGGTCACCGAGCACAAGGCGCCGTCGGGCGGCGATCCCCACACGGTCGTCAGCGACGACCACGGCACGCTGTGGTTCACGGTCCAGAAAGGGCAGAGGATCGGTCGGCTCGACGTGACGACCGGCGCGATCACCGAGTACAACACACGCGGCAATCCGTACGGCCTCGCGCTCGATCGTGGCGGTAACGTCTGGTTCTGCCAGTCCGCCGGTGACCGACTGGGCCGCGTCGATCCTGCGAGCGGGAAGATCACCGAGGTGTCCCTGCCGACCGGCTCTCGGCCGCGGCGCATGGCGATCGCGCCCGACGGATCGCTGTGGGTGACGCTCTACGGAACCGGTAAGCTCATCAAGATCGATGCCGCGGCGCAGAAGGTGACGAAAGAGTACGCGCTACCGGCCGGCGCCCACGGCGGGCCCTACGCGGTGACGGTGGACGCCGCCGGCATCGTCTGGGTGAACGAGATCCAGACCGACACGGTCGTGAGACTCGACCCGGCCACGGGTGAGCTGCGGGTCTTCACGTTGCCGTCCAAGAACGTCGGCATCCGCAAGATGATCGTGGATCACGATGGGCGCCTGTGGTACATGGGTAGCCACAACGGCCGGCTCGGCGTCATCGAGTAGACCCTCGATTCTTTCTTCGACCTCCACGTCGTGACGCTTTCGACGGAGTGAAGGCGTGAGGCAGGTGCGCCGTCCAAGCACGCTGGGAGTCGCTCCGCGGAGGCAGATCATGCGTACGTTTTTCCATGAGAGACGCGCCGGACACGAGGACGAGCGACGCTGCCGGGTGTGCGGGCACCTGTCGCTGACACCGGCGCGGCGGACGATCGACGCGCTGCTGCTCGTCGTCATCGGCATGTTGCTTGCCTACATCTTGTTGGACATCGGGCATGATGGCACGCTCGATGGCAGCATCCTGCGCGTCATTCGCGAGGAGCGCGCCCGCCTGGGACACCGCGTCGAGGCGCTTCGGCCGCGCTAGACCGTGCCCGTCGTCGGCTTCGTCACGACGCCGTTGATGCGCCAGTCCGAACCTTCCTGGACCATGTCGTAGATGGCGTCCACGCTGCGGCCGTTGGCGCCGTGGATGGTGAGCCGCAAGTACACGTGCCCGTCGGGAGCGACGTCGCCCTCGGTGACGACCGCCGACACCGAGCGCACGATCTCGGGGTAGCCCCCGCGGACCATCGTTTCGAACGTCGGCCGGTCGAAGATCTGCTTGATGTCGGCGGATGCGAACGCGTAGGCGGCGTCGAAATCGCCCTGGCGGAATGCCTCGAGCTGACGCATCACCGTGACGGTGGCGGCGGTGACCTCCGGACGCGGCTGGGCATCAGCGACAGCCACGCCCACGGCCAAGGCGAGCACGGCGAGGGCGCGCGGCCCCCTCAGGCGAGATCGAATAGCAAGATTTCCGACGACGCAGTGGCCGCGATGCCGAGAGATGTCTCGTCGCTCACGGCTGCGCCGTCACCGTGGACCAACGTCTGTCCATTCAAAGTCACGGCGCCACGCGCGACCTGGAGCCACGCGAACCGGCCGCGCGGAAGGTCGTAGGCGACCTTCTCGCCCGGCTGCAGCACGCTCGCCGAGAGCCGAACGTCCTGGTTGATGGTGACCGACCCATCGTCTCCGTCGGGCGAGGCGATCAGCCGGAGCGCTCCGCGCTTGTCCTTCTCCGCGATCGTCTTCTGCTCGTAACCGGGAGCGAGGCCCGCTCGCGCGGGCATGATCCAGATCTGGAGCAAGTGAACGGGCTCGGACTTCGACGCATTGAACTCGCTGTGGCGCACACCGGTGCCCGCGGTCATTCGCTGGACGTCGTTCGGTCGGATCACGGAGCCGTTGCCCAGGCTGTCGCGGTGCTCGAGCGCGCCCTCCAGCACGCAGGTCACGATCTCCATGTCGCGATGGCCGTGCGTGGGAAAACCCATCCCGGGACGCACGTAATCCTCGTTGATGACCCGCAGGTGACGGAAGCCCATGTGGTCGGGATCGTGGTAATCGGCGAACGAGAACGTGTGATACGTCTGGAGCCAGCCGTGATCGAAGTGGCCGCGCTCACCGGCCGCTCGCTTCGTGATCATGTCGGTGAGACTCCTTGCGCGATGGATTGTATCACCCGTCTGTCACGCGCCACGTCGACGGGCCGGACAGGGGTGCCCAGGCCATGCCGTGGCGAGGTGCTCGAGAACCCCTGTGGTCAGCAACCGCTGGCCGGCCGCGTCGTAATGCCCGTCGAACGGAATGACTGGCGAGCGCTTGTGCTCGGCATAGTCGCGGCGAAACACCGGCAGCGGGTCGATGACGTTCATGCCCAGGCGGCCGGCCATGTCGATGATCGTGCGCTGATACCGATTCTGGGTGAACTCCCGCTGGATCTGGGCGGCGTGAGGAACGATCACGACGGTGAAGCGGGCGTTCAACTCGTCGGCCAGGGCGACGAAGCGCACGAGATAGGCGTGCACGTCGTCGATCCTGGCCTGATCGAGGTGGCCACGGAGCGCGGCCTCCTCGAAGTTGTCCCGGGACGTCCACGCGATCCACGCGTCGTGCGCCCAGTTGATGAGCGCGCTTGTTCGCGCGATCTGGCGGATCGTCCACCAACGCATCACGTCGCCGGCGGGCTTGGCGCCGAGATCGAAGGTGTACCAGTCCAGGTGTTTGAATCGTTCCCAGCGTCGTTGCACGTCCACGAGCTCGAAGTCGTTCAGGTAAAAGAAGAGGAGGACGAGGTCGGGAGCGAGCGTCCGGCCCAGCAGCCGGAGCGCGGCGTACTCCTGATTGATGCTGTAGGCGCGAACCCCGAGGTTGACCACGCGCACGTCGCAGGACCACGGTGGCTGCCGGTAATGCCGCTCGATCAGCGCGGTGGCCAGATCGGCGTCAGCCACGCCCTGTCCGTAGACATGCGAATCTCCCAGGGCCACGATGCGATACTCCGTGGCCGCCTTGGCGCCGACCTCGGGTCCGCGGAACCCGAGGGCGTTGAGCTTGACCGGAATGTCGTAGGTGTAGTGAAGATCGCCCGGCATCATCGTCCACCCCAGCTCGGGATGTGGAACCACGCGCGCCAGCGGCAACCGCTCGGGCCGGGGCGTGCCGACGAGCAGTCGAATTTCGATCTCGGCGGCGGTGGTGGTGACGACGAGGACGATCACGAGCGCGCAGGCGCGGACGAGGAGGGCTCGTCGGCGCCGGACCGGAGCCGGCGTCATCGCTGACGAGCATGGCACGGCGCGCCCTGGCGTTCGACGAGGTCGTTCTCTGGCGATCGACGACGTGCTACGGGGTCTCGAGCTGCTCGCTCGGAAGGCCTTGCCGCACTTCGGCGAGCGTCGGGTGCTCGGCCTTCCACAAGAGCGGAAGGGCCAAAAGCGGCAGCAGGTTCACGAGGCCGACCACGATCATGAGCCGCCCCAGGTTCGAGTAGTCATGCTGGGTCACGGCGAAGAGATCGTTCAGGTAGCGCGTGAAGAGTTGACTCGCCGAGAGTGCCAGATTCATCAGCGACGCCATGATCGCGAACATCGTGGCCTCGGCGCCCGCCGGCGCCGACTTGGCGATCAGGATGAGCATCGGCACCATCGTGAGCTGGGCCAGCGGTGCCGAGATGGTCGTATCGATGAACGCCAGCGTGCGCGCGCTGATCCCCAGCCAGTCGTGCAACCCGTAGAAGAGGCCGACGTTGGGCACGTAGAGCAGCGTCCCGGCGATGACGACCCAGAACAGCGTGAAGCTCACCGGCCGCCGGACGATCGTCTTTCGGAAGAGCAGCAGGCCGGCCAGGCTCAAGATCGAGGACACCTGGGCGAGCACGCCGAGGAAGCGCTGGTCGAAGCCCAGGCGATCGATCGCCCAGTAGCTGTAGCCCTGACCGACATCGGGCGTCGCCCGGAACAGGAAGATCACGATCGAGGCCACGGCCACGCCGCGAGAGATGCCGACGCGTTGGAGCAGCAGCCCGATCAGGGCCACGGAGACGACGAGCACGATCTCCTGGTTGAACGGGACGTCGAGCACCTCCAGGACTACGCCGAAGGCGGCGTACCCGAGACCCACCAGCATCACCAACCGCGCCTTCCCACCTCCCAGCGGCCCGCCATCTCGCGATGTCGCCGTGGCGGGAACACGGACCCGGGGCCGGCCCGGGCGAGCGAACGGGAGGCTCAGCACGACGAGGAGCGGGAGGAGCGCCGCCACGCCAAACGTCGCCCGCGTGCCAATCGTCTCTGCCAACCATCCCGACAGGTAGCCGACACTGATGCCGCCGGCGAGCGTTGCCATCCGGCCCAGCGTCTGGATCTGGCCGATTTCCTCGTCAGTCTCCGCGACTTCCACGCTCAGCGCGTCGGCGACCACGTCCTGGACCATGAAGCCGACGGTGATCAGCAGCGCTGCTATGAGGTAGCCCGTCCTGGTCGCGACACTCCCGGCCATGGCCATGTAGCCCGCCATGGTGGCCGCGCTGCCGAGCAACAGATAAGCGATGCGACGGCTTCCGAGGATCGGGTAGACGTCGGAGGCGACCCCTGCAACCATCTTCATGGACCACGGAAGTCCTAGCCAGAACGCAATTCCGGCAACCTGTGACGGTGTCAGTTTGAGCGTGTCTTTCTGGAAAAAGACGTCCGCCACCGCCGTGACGGCGCTCGCCCCGTAGCAGAAGTACGTGAGAAGGATCGGGCTCCAGGCCCGACGGTAACCACCAAGAAGGCGACGCACCACGTCTCAATCGTACTCCACCCTGCGGCAGAACTTGCCGGTTGCCTGCGCGGTTATCGTCATAAGGGCCTGATCATCAGGAGTTGTAACTATGGCAAGGCCTTTGCTACACCTAAGAGCGGACACATGACCCTCTTCCGACGCGCGTCGATCTTCTGGCAGTCTCGCCGGTTCTGGGGCAAGTCCCGGCCGCGTATCGCGCTTGCCCTGGGTGGTGGTGGCGTCATCGGCGGCATGTACGAGGTCGGGGCCCTGGCCGCCCTGGAAGAGCGGCTCAACGGCGAGGGCCGTGGCTTCGACGTCTACGTCGGTTGCAGTGCCGGCTCGGTCGTCGCCTCGCTCCTGGCCAACGGCGTGCGCGCCCGCGAGCTCTACCAGATCCTCGATCAGGACCTCGACGATCCCCTGAACTTCCGCCGGGGCGCCGTCTTCGCCCCCGACTCGTTCCGCCGGGCCGCCAGTCGCTTCGGGCGGATGGTGTGGGCCTTCGGCAAGAACGCGGTGACCGCGGTCCGGGGCTCCATCCCGGACATGCTCGCCCGCGCCGAGCGGGATCTGCCGCCGGGGTTCTTCTCGCTGGTTGCCCTCGAGCGGTTCATGCGCCAGGGCTTCGAGGCGAAGGGCCTGACCAACGCCTTCCCCGCGCTGCCGCGCACGCTCCTGATTCCTGCCATCGACCTCGACCGCGCCGAGCGCGTGGTATTCGGGCACGGCGCGTTGAGTGACGTGCCGATCAGCCAGGCCGTGGCTGCGTCATCGGCGATTCCCGGCTTCTTCGAGCCGTTCACGATCGGTGGGCGCGATTACGTCGATGGCGGCGTCGGCTTCAGCGGTCACGCCGACCTCGCGGCTGAGGCAGGCGCGGACGTCGTGTTCGTCGTCCACCCCCTCGTGCCGAACCTGGCCGACGGCGACGGGGTCACCATGCGGTCGCGCGGGCTGTGGACGATCATG
>MNEG01000141.1 GCA_001917585.1 Candidatus Rokubacteria bacterium 13_1_40CM_68_15 | reverse complement strand
TGCTTGTACTTCGCCGGAATGGCCCCGTCTCGCAAGATCCGCTCGCGCTGGGCCATGTAGGAATCGACGAACTCGGGATCACGCTTCTGTAAGGCCTGGATCCACGGCGGCAAGGTCGTCTGAGCCATAGGTCACCTCCGCCGGGAGAATAGCGCGAATCTTGACCACGGAAGGCGGGCGGGCTAGGGTCGGCGCCATCGCTGAGCGGGAGGACAAACCATGAACAGACTCGCAGGCAAGGTCGCGCTGATCAGCGGCGGTGCGCGTGGGCAAGGAGCCGCCGAGACACAGTTGTTCGTCCGGGAAGGCGCCGCGGTGGTGTTCGGCGACGTCCTCGATGACGACGGGAAGAAGGTCGAAGCAGAGATCCGCGCGTCGGGAGGCCAGGCGACCTACGTGCACCTGAACGTGACCCGCGAAGGGGACTGGCGGGCGGCCGTGGCCACGGCGGTGCAGACGTACGGCAAGCTCGACGTGCTGGTCAACAATGCCGGCATCCTCTTCCGCTCGAAGATCGAGGAGACGAGCGAAGCCGACTGGGATCGCATCATGGCGGTCAACGTCAAAGGCGTGTTCCTTGGTACGAAGTGCGCGATCCCGGCCATGCGGCAGGCCGGAGGCGGCTCCATCATCAACATCTCGTCCACGGCGGGACTGGTCGGGAGCCCCGGCGAGACGGCAGCGTACAGCGCCACCAAGGGCGCCGTGCGACTCTTCACCAAGTCGACGGCCATCCAGCACGCCAAGGACAAGATCCGCTGCAACTCCGTTCATCCCGGACCGATCGCGACCGACATGATCAAGGACGTGCTCGAGAATCGGGCGGCGTGGGAGCAGCGGCTTCGGCGTCTTCCGATGGGGCGCGTGGGAACGCCGGACGAGGTTGCCTACGGCGTGCTGTACCTCGCCTCGGACGAATCGTCGTACGTGACGGGTAGTGAGCTGGTGATCGACGGTGGCACGACAGCCGAGTAAATCAACGAGAGGAGACTCCAACAATGGCGCTGACCCTCGCGGAAGCCAATCAGGTCATTCAAGGCGCGATCAACCAGGCCAGGGACATGAAGATCAGGATCAGCGTCGCGGTGTGCGACGCCGGTGGACGGTTGATCGCCTTCAATCGCATGGATGGCGCGATCTGGGGCAGTGTCTACGGCTGCCAGGGCAAGGCCATTGCCTCGGCCGGCTTCGCGCGGCCCAGTGGTGAGCTCGCCGAGCGAGCGGGGAGTCCGATCATCCAGGGCATCGTCGCGGCCGAGGGCGGGCACATGATCCCGAGCCAGGGCGCGGTTCCCATCATCCGCAATGGCGTGATGGAGGGTGCGTGTGGCGTCGGCGGAGGTACCGCGCAGCAAGACGAGGATTGCGCGCGCGCAGGCGTCGCGAAGCTCTAGCCGCGCCTCTCGCCCCGCGGTAATACCACCGGTCCTGTTGCCCGCCGCCAGGGCACTGGCATCTCCCGCGCTTCATTAAAGAATCGCGGCAGGGCGCGTCCGCATCTACATGGGCAGGAGGAAGGGCTCCCTCATGTGGATCGTCCGCCTGGCGCTCCGCCGCCCCTACACCTTCCTGGTCATGGGGCTCACCATCCTGTTGCTCGGCGTGTTCGCGATCGTCACCACGCCGACGGACATCTTCCCGGAGATCGACATCCCCGTCGTGTCGGTGATCTGGAACTTCGAAGGCCTGACCACGGAAGACATGGCCTCGCGCGTCACGACCTTCTCGGAGTACACCATCTCCTCCGTCGTCAGCGACATACGCTCGATCGAGTCGCAGACGTACCCGGGCGTCGCCGTGATCAAGATCTTCTTCCAGCCCAACGTGAACGTGGAAGGGGCGCTGGCCCAGGTCACCGCGGTGTCGCAGACGATCCTTCGCCGGATGCCGCCGGGCGCGGTCCCCCCGTTCATCATCCAGTACAACGCGTCCAGCGTGCCGATCATCCAGCTCGCGCTCAGTGGCAAGACGCTCTCGGAAGCGCAGCTCTACGACTACGGCATCTACCGCATCCGTCAGCAGATCGCGCCGATCCAGGGCATCACGCTGCCCCTGCCGTATGGCGGCAAGCCGCGCCAGGTCATGGTCGACCTCGATCCCCAGGCGCTGCTGGCGAAGTCGATCTCGGCGGCCGACGTCAGCGCCGCCGTCAACCTCCAGAACCTGACGCTGCCGTCCGGCACCGTGAAGCTCGGGCCGCGCGAGTACCGGGTGAGCCTCAACAGCAGCCCCGACGCCGTGGCGGCGCTCAACGAGCTGCCGGTCAAGGTCGTCAACGGCGCCACCGTCTACCTGCGTGACGTGGCGCACGTGCGCGACGGCTTCGCCGTCCAGACCAACCTGGTCCGCACGGATGGCCGCCGCTCCGCGCTGCTCATCGTCATCAAGAAGGGCGGCGCCTCGACGCTCACGATCGTCAAGCAGCTCAAGGATCTCCTCCCCAGTATCCGGGCCTCAGCGCCTCCGGGGCTGGAGATCAAGGAGCTGTTCGACCAGTCACTCTTCGTGCGGGCCGCCATCACCGGCGTGCTCGTCGAGGGCGCGATCGCCGCCGTCCTGACCGCGGTCATGATCCTGCTCTTCCTCGGGAGCTGGCGCAGCACGCTCGTCGTGATCACCTCGATCCCGCTCTCGATCCTCGCGTCGCTCGCGGTCCTCAGCGCGATCGGCCAGACCCTCAACGTGATGACCCTCGGCGGGCTCGCCCTGGCCGTCGGCATCCTGGTCGACGACGCCACCGTGGAGATCGAGAACATCCACAGGAACCTGGGCCTGGGCACGCGCCTCGTCCAGGCGATCCTCGATGGCGCCCAGCAGATCGCCACGCCCGCGTTCGTCTCGACACTGTCGATCTGCATCGTCTTCGTGCCGGTGGTCTTCCTCACCGGCCCGGCGAAATACCTCTTCACGCCCCTGGCCATGGCGGTCGTGTTCGCCATGCTGGCGTCGTATCTGTTATCGCGGACGATCGTGCCCACGCTCGTGCGCTATCTGCTGGCGAGCGAGGTCCACGGCGACGCCGAGGGCGACGCCGCGCGGGGTCTGTTCGCGCGCATCCATGACGGGTTCCAGCGACGCTTCGAGCGGCTCCGGGTGGCCTACGTCCGCGCTCTGGAGATCGCACTCGCCCGTCGCGCGCGCGTGTTCGGCGCCTTCGTCGCGGTCACGCTGAGCGGGCTGGCGCTGCTGCCCTTCGTCGGGCGCGACTTCTTCCCCTCGGTGGACACCGGCCAGTTCCGCCTTCACGTGCGAGCGCCCGCCGGCACCCGGATCGAGGAGACCGAGCAGGTCTTCGCCAACGTCGAAGCGGCCATCCGCCGGCTGATCCCGAAGGACGAGGTCCAGCTCGTGATCGACAACATCGGCCAGCCCCAGCCGATCAATCTCGGGTTCACGGACAGCGTCACGATCGGGCCGTCGGACGGCGAGATCTTAGTATCGCTGAACCCTGACCGTCATCACCCGACGGAGCGCTGGGTGAAGACCCTCAGGGAGACGCTGCCCCGCGAGTTTCCTGGCGTGACCTTCTTCTTCCAGCCTCCTGACATCGTGAGCCAGATCCTCAACTTCGGGCTGCCGGCACCCATCGACGTGCAGGTGACGGGCTTCAACCAGCCGAAGACGCACGAGATGGCGCTCGAGATCGCGGACCGGATGGCGCGCATCCCCGGCGCTGTCGACGTCCATCTGCACCAGGTGGTCAACTCGCCGTCGCTGCAGGTCAACGTCGACCGCACCCGCGCCGCCGAGCTCGGCCTGACCCAGCGCGACGTCGCCAACAACGTTCTCGTCTCGCTCAGCTCGAGCGGGGTCGTCACACCGAACTACTGGTCCGATCCCCGCAGCGGTATCAACTATCTCGTCGCCGTGCAGACACCCCAGAACCGGGTCGACTCGATCAACACGCTCATGAACACGTCGGTGACCACCGGGACGACCGGGCCCCAGCAGCTCCTCAGCAACCTCGCCACCGTGGAGCGCCGCGAGATGCCCGCCGTCATCAGCCACTCGAACGTGCAGCCGGTGTTCGACATCTACGCCAACGTGCAGGGGCGGGACCTCGGCAGCGTCGCCACCGGCGTCCAGAAGATCGTCGCCGAGCTCAGGCCCAAGCTCCCGCCCGGCCACACGATCGCCGTGCGCGGTCAGGTGGAGAGCATGAGCTCCGCCTTCCTCCGCCTGGGCCTTGGCCTGATCTTCGCCGTCCTGCTCGTCTACCTGCTCATGGTCGTCAACTATCGTGTGGATGCTCTTCGTCACCCACACGACGTTCAGCGTGCCCGCCCTCATGGGCGCCATCATGAGCGTCGGCGTCGCCACGGCGAACAGCATCCTCCTGGTGACCTTCGCGAACGACCAGATGCTCGAGGGCCACGACTCGCGGAGCGCCGCGCTCGCGGCCGGCGCCACCCGCCTGCGCCCCGTGCTGATGACCGCGCTGGCCATGATCATCGGCATGTTGCCGATGTCGCTCGGGCTCGGTGAGGGCGGCGAGCAGAACGCTCCGCTGGGGCGCGCGGTGATCGGCGGCCTGTCGGTCGCCACGTTCGCCACGCTCTTCCTGGTGCCGGTCGTCTACAGCGTTCTCCGCCGGCGCCCGCCGCGGGTAGACTTCCTCACCGATGCCGCGCCATCAACCCAGGAGTGATCGATGCCTGAATCGCGAACGACGTGGAGCGTGATCGTTGGCGTGGTGCTGCTGCTCGCGGTCTTCATGATGGGCGTGGTGCCGCGAGTGCGCGAGAACTCCGAGCTCGTCGCGGCCTCCACGGCCCCGGATGCCGGGCTCGTGTCCGTCAGTGTCGTGCCGCCTCGCCCCGCCAACGGGCCGACCGACCTCCTGTTGCCGAGCAACATCCAGGCGATCGAGGAGACGGCCATCTACGCCCGGACGACCGGGTACGTCCGGGAACGTTACGTCGACATCGGCGATCGCGTGGCGGCAGGGAAGGTCCTGGCCCAGATCGACACGCCCGAGCTCGACCAGGAGCTCAGCCAGGCCCGCGCCTCGCTCGCGCAGACACGCTCGGGCCTGGCCCACGCGCAGGCAAATCTCACGCAGGCCCAGGCGAACGTGCAGCAGGCCCGCGCGAGCCTCGAGCAGTCGAAGGCGACCGAGGGATTCGCCGGCGCCACCGCAGAGCGCTTCACGCGGCTGGAGCACGCCGACCTGGTCGCGCACCAGGATGCGGACGAGAAGCGGACGGCCGTCGCGACGGCGCGCGCGATCTCGGCCGCGGCCCAGGCCAACGTCGACGCGATGCAGGCGAACGTCGGCGCTCTCGGCGCCAGCGTCGAGGCGGCGCGCGCCAACGTGGCCGCGAACGAGGCCAACGTCCAGCGACTGATGGCCCTCCAGTCCTTCCAGAGGCTGGAGGCGCCGTTCGCCGGGATCATCACCGCGCGCGGGATCGACCGCGGCGCCCTCATCACCTCGGGCAGCGGGCCCGGCTCGAGCCCGCTGTTCCGGATCGCGCGGGTCGACAACCTCCGCGTCTTCGTCAACGTCCCGCAGACGTTCGTTCGCTCCATCGTGCCCGGTCAGGAGGCCCGGATCCTCGTGCCCGAGTACCCGCAGCGGCCGTTCGTCGGGAAGATCGCGAGCACCGCGGGCGCCCTCGATCCGACTTCCCGAACACTGCTCACGGAAGTGCGGTTGCGCAACGAGGATTACGCCCTGATGCCGGGGATGTATGCCCAGGTGAAGTTCAGCGTCGTCCCCGCCGAGACCGTCTGGGTGGTTCCTGCGACCACCCTCATCGCGAGGGCCGCCGGCTCCCAGGTGATCACCGTGGGCGGCAATGGCACCGTGCACTACCTGAGCGTTCAGCTCGGCCGCGATCTCGGGCAGTCGATCGAGATCGTCGCGGGCCTCAGCGGGAAGGAACGGCTCGTCGTCAGTTCACCGGACGGGCTCACGGAAGGCGCTCGCGTCATCGCCACGGAGACGAAATGACGAAGACAGTCGAAAGAGCAGGCGACCGCGGGAGCTGACTTGCCGGTATAATTGGGCCCGGAGGTGACGGCATGCAGATCCGTCTGACGCGCGATCTAGAAGAGCGGAGCTGCGCGGTGGCGGGTCCGATGACCGTCGACGCATTTCTCGCGCGCTTCCCCGAAGTCCCCCGCGATCTGCGCGACGAGCCGGTCGTTGGCGCCTTCGTCCATGCGTTCGGCGCCCAGCTCGCGGTCGCCCAGAAGCCGTCGCCGTGCGTGGCGCGCGCGGGCGGCGGCGACGCCGAGCATCATTTCTACACGCGTCTCGTCAACGACCTTGCCATCTACGGCATCGGTCTTGCCCGCCGCGAGCGCACGCTTCAGCGCCTCGAACACCTCCTCGCCGACTACCGCGCACAGCCGGCGACCTTTGCCTGCACGCTGGTCCCACGGAAAGCGCCCGGAGCGCCACGCACGGGGTGCGCCGCTCAGGGCTGAGCGCGAGACTGGTGCGACGGCGCTCAGGGCGTTCCCCGGCACGTGTCGCGCACCGCGCTGACGAACTGCTGCGCGGCGGGAGAGAGGGACCGGCTCGCGCTTTCGATGAGGCTGATGCGCCGGACCAGCATTGGATGATCGATGGGAAGCGCCCGCAGCCCGACCAGCTCGGCCGCCTCTCCTAGTGCCGACAGCACGATGACAGCGATCCCGAGGCCGGCCTTGACGAGACCGAGCGCCGTCGGCACGTAGCTCACCTCGTAAGCCGGGACCACCGCCCGGCCGATGGATTGAAACGCCCGCTCGATGAGCGCGCGCACGCTGTACTCAGGGTCCATCAGGATCAGTGGGCTCGCGAGCAGGTCCTCCAGGTGGATTCGCTCACTTCGCTCCAGCGGGTGTCCGGGGGGAAACGCGACGCTCACCGGGTCGTCCATGAGGTGCGAGATCCGCAACTCGGAGTCGCGCTTCGTCGGACTGCCGATGCCAAAATCCGCCTCCCCGGACTTGACGAGGCTGACGACCCGCTGTGCCACGCCGTCTCGCAGCCTGACCGTGATGCCGGGGTGTCGGGCCTTGAAGGCGGCGACCGTCACGGGCAGCAGCGTCGAGGCGATCGAGGGGAGTGCAGCCACGGTGACCAGCCCCCGTCGCTTCCCGGCGAACTCTCGGGCGTTGACAGCGACGGCAGCAATCTCGCCGATCACACGCTCCACCACGGGCAAGAACTCCCGGCCCACCTGCGTCAGCGCCACCGATCGCGTCGTGCGATCGAGCAGGCGGACCCCGAGCGCGTCCTCGAGGTGCCGGATCCTGACGGTGAGTGCCGGCTGCGACAAGTTCAACGACCGGGCGGCGCGGGTGAAGTTTCCGAGGCGGGCCACGCCCAGGAACGCCTCCAGTTCCCGGAGCGTGAAATTCATAGCGGAACTATATGGCTGTAATCAGAAATATTCAATTGCTTGAAAGGCCACTGTGGCGCAGTCTCGCCGCGTTCGAGAGCAGCAGCACGTATCGGGCCAATGGGTGTGATGAGCCGAGCGAAGGAGGAGGCTCTCCCAGACTCGAAAGTCTCGCCACCGTCTCGTCCTACCGGAGAGGGAGAAGATTATGGCTGCGCAACATCAGCGCGCGCTGTTGCCGCAGTGGAAGCTCGTGTACATCGTTCTCGTGACTGCACTGGTCGTGGGTGGAGCATTGATCGCCGCGCCCGCGGCCGACGCACGCATCACCAAGGTCGTGATCGACATCAAGGAATCGCCCACGTTCGGTGGCTTTGAATGGCCGGGCGTCGGCAAATACGAGAAGATCGTCGGCCGGGCGTTCGGCGAAGTGGATCCCTTCGACGAGAAGAACGCGGTGATCGTGGACATCGGGCTGGCGCCGCGGAACACCAGAGGCAACGTCGAGTACTCGTTCGACTTCTACATGCTGAAGCCGATCGACCTGAGCAGGGGTGCCCACAAGATGATGTACGAGCCGCCGAACCGCGGCGGCAAGACGTGGGCGAACCTGGGGCGCGTGGTTGTCGACCCGGGCAAGAACGGCGACGACCCAGGTTCGGCGATCTCGAACCCCACCGCGCTGGCCAACCTGTTCCTCATGCAGCGTGGCTTCACGGTGGTGTGGAGCGGCTGGGACAAGTCGGCCGGCTCCAGCAATGCGAACTTCAACACGACGATCACGCTGCCGATCGCGAAGAACGCCGGCAACTCCACGATCACCGGACCGGCCTACGAGTACATCGTGACGGGGGGAGCATCGTTCACGCTGAACTACTCGGCGGCGACGCTGGATAAGACCAAGGCCAGGTTGACCCATCGCGTACACCTCGACGACCTGCCCGTGGACATTCCCGCCTCGGGCTGGAACTTCAACGCAGCCGGCACGGCGATCAGTCTCGTTGGATCGAACTTCATCGCGAACGACATCTACGAGTTCTCGTACACGGCCAAGGATCCGTCCGTGAACGGGCTGGGCTTCGCCGCCCTTCGGGACTGAAACGCCTGGCTGCGCTACGAGCACGCCGATGACTTCGGGACCGCCAATCCGGTCGCCGGGGACATCAAGCGGATCTATACCGAGATCTCCTCACAGCCGGGCCGCATGCTCAACGACTTCCGGCACCTCGGCTTCAACCAGGCCGAGAACGGCAAGAAGGTGTTCGA
>MNEG01000120.1 GCA_001917585.1 Candidatus Rokubacteria bacterium 13_1_40CM_68_15 | reverse complement strand
AGATCAGCGTGATGAAGGACATGCTGCCGCTGCTGGAGCAGGTGGCACGGGCGGGCCGTCCGCTTCTCATCATCGCCGAGGACGTCGAGGGTGAGGCTCTGGCCACGCTCGTGGTCAACAAGCTGCGCGGGACGCTGCACACCTGCGCGGTCAAGGCTCCCGGCTTCGGCGACCGCCGCAAGGCCATGCTCGAGGACATCGCCATTCTGACCGGCGGCAAGGCCATCACCGAAGACCTTGGCATCAAGCTCGAGAACATCAAGCTCGACGACCTCGGCAAGACCAAGAAGGCCGTCGTGGACAAGGACAACACCACGATCGTCGAAGGGGCCGGCAAGCAGTCGGCCATCGAGGGCCGGATCAAGCAGATTCGAGCCCAGATCGACGAGACGACCAGCGACTACGACCGCGAGAAACTGCAGGAACGGCTGGCCAAGCTGGCCGGCGGCGTGGCCGTCGTCAAGGTCGGAGCTGCCACCGAGACGGCCATGAAGGAGAAGAAGGCGCGCGTGGAGGATTCCCTCAACGCGACGCGGGCGGCTGTGGAAGAAGGCATCGTGCCGGGCGGTGGTGTCGCGCTGCTGCGGGCCGCCAAGGCCGTCGACTCGCTGAAGCTGGATGGTGACGAGAGGACGGGCGCTCAGATCGTCCGGCGGGCACTCGAGGAGCCGATCCGCCAGATCGTCGAGAACGCTGGCCTCGAGGGCAGCGTGGTCGTGGAGAAGGTGAAGGCGGAGAGCGTGGCCACCCGCGGGTTCGACGCGGAGACCATGCAGACGGTCGACATGATGCAGGCCGGCATCATCGACCCGACCAAGGTGGAGCGGGTGGCGCTGCAGAACGCGTCGTCGATCGCCGCGCTACTGCTGACCACCGAGGCGCTGATTACCGACATCCCGGAGGACGCCAAGCCAGCGGCCCCCGCGATGCCCCACGGTGATATGTACTAAGCTATTGCAGTCCGCGCGATGCGCGGGCGTACGGCCCGGGTCGGGAAATCGGCCCGGGCCGTATCATTTTCGCGGCGTTGACCTTGCTGCTCTCCGCGTAGTTTGATAGCCTAAGGCGCTTCCAGAAGGGGGTGAGCGTTTGCGGCCTTACGAAATTCTCGTCATCGTCGATCCTCGGCCCACCGACGAAGAGGTGGCGGCATTGCTCACGCAGGTGGGCGAGCAGCTCAAGGGACTCGGCGCCGACGTCACCAAAGTCGAGAACTGGGGCAAGCGCCGGCTCGCGTACGACATCCGCAAGCAGCGGGAGGGTACGTACGCAGTCCTCGAAGTGTCCGCCGAGCCGTCGATGATTAAGGAGTTCGAGCGCCAGCTTCGTCTCAATGAGAACGTGCTGCGCTTCCTCTCGACGCGGGTGCCCATCCGCAAGAAGGCTCGGCCAAGCAAACCGCAACCGGAGGTGCTTGAGGAGGTCGGTTGATGGCGAGCCTCAACAAGGTCCTGCTAATCGGTAATCTGACCCGGCCCCCGGAGCTTCGTTACACTCCAAGCGGTACCGCCGTGGCCGACTTGCGCTTGGCCGTGAACCGCAACTACACGACCCAGGGTGGTGAGAAGCGCGAAGAAGCGACGTTTCTCACCGTCGTCGTGTGGAGCAAGCAAGCCGAGTCGTGCGGCGAATATCTCGACAAGGGCAGCCAGATCTTCGTCGAAGGTCGTCTGCAGACGCGGGACTGGGAAGGCAAGGACGGCCAGAAGCGGACGGTGACCGAGGTCGTTGCCGAGCGCGTCCAGTTCATGAGCCGCGCCAAGGGCGCCCCCGCAGCGGCCGTGTCGTCGGCGCCGGCGGCGTTTGCCGGCGACGAGGTGCCGGCGGCGGCCGACGACGACGTCCCCTTCTAGCGTCTCAAGGAGGAGTTAGCCATTCCCACGCCTCAGAAGCCTGTCAAGCGCCGCCGGTTCGGTCGGCGGAAGGTCTGCAAGTTCTGCGCGGACAAAGTCGACCTCGTCGACTACAAGGATGTCCGTCGCCTTCGCAACTTCGTCACCGAGCGCGGGAAGATCATCCCCCGACGCATCTCGGGTAGCTGTGCGCGGCATCAGCGCCAGCTCACGCACGCCATCAAGCGTGCGAGGACCGTGGCGTTGGTTCCGTACGCCTCGACGGACTGAGAACGGAGCGTCAATGAAGGTCATTCTCCTGGACGACGTTTCCAAGGTTGGTCGCCGAGGTGAGGTCCGCGACGTCTCCGACGGCTACGCCCGCAACTTCCTCATCCCCAAAAAGCTTGCCCTCTCGGCCACCGCCGGCAATCTGCAGAACCTCGAGCACATCAAGACGCAGCAGGACGCCAAGGCCGGTCGCATCAAGGGCGAGGCCGAGACGCTACGCCAGCGGATCGAGGGGATGGCGTACGAGGAGACGCGTCAAGCGTCCGAGGAAGGCAAGCTCTTCGGATCGGTCACAGCGCAGGACCTCGTCGACTTCCTCGGGCGACAGGGCGTGAAGATCGAGCGTCGTCGGGTCCAGCTCGACGAGCCCATCAAAACGCTGGGTGAGACAACCGTTCCCATTCGTCTGCATCCGGAGATCACGGCGCAGCTTCGCGTCACCGTCGTTCGCGAGTAGCGCCGGCGCCACGCCACCTGCGGCCCTCGCGGATCATCGATCCTCGAGGGCCGCTGGTTTTGTCCACCTGGTATCCCCGCGGAATCCACCGATGTTGTCGACGTATCCACGGCCTGTCCACGGATCTGTCCACCGACACCGACTCGTGGACGAATTTTATTGACGAACGATGTGGCCGCGCTCAAGGATCATCGCGCATGCTTCGTGGTGACTCGGGGTCATGAGCCCTCTAGAAATTCCCTCACGAATCCCACCGCACAACCTCGATGCGGAACGAGCCGTCCTCGGCGCTGTTCTGCTCGAAGGCCGTGAGACTCTGCCCCGCGTCATCGAGCTGCTCCGGCCTTCCGACTTCTACACCGACGCGCACCGAACGATCTACGCAACGATGCAAGGCTTGTTCGACCGCAGCGAGCCCGTCGATCTCATCACATTGAGCGAGGACCTCCGGCGTGATGGCGCGCTGGAATCCGTCGGCGGTCCGGGGGCGCTCGCTCTCCTCGTCGAGCACGCCTCGATCGCCGCCCACCTCACGGCATACGCCAGCATCGTGCGCGACATGGCCGTCCTTCGCGAGCTCATCCAGACCTCGACGCAGATCATCAGTCAGGCGTTCGAGGCCAAGGAGGACGTGCAGACACTCGTCGACGACGCCGAGCGGAAGATCTTCGGGCTGGCCGAGCGCCGGCTCGAAGGCAGCGCCCTGCCGGTCGGCAAGATCCTCAAGAACACCTTCGAGTACATCGAGCGGCTCTACGAGCGGAAGGAGCACGTGACCGGCGTGGCCACCGGCTTCGAGAAGCTCGATCTGGAGACGTCGGGCCTGCAGCCCGCCGACTTCGTGATCATCGCCGGTCGACCGAGTATGGGGAAGACCGCCTTTGCCTTGAACATCGCGCAGCACGTTGGCGTGGCGCTGCACGGCAAGGTGCTCGTGCTCAGTCTGGAGATGTCGGCGCCGCAGCTCGTGCAACGCATGCTGTGCTCGGAGGCGAAAGTCGACTCGCAGGCCGTGCGGACCGGTCGCCTCAGCGCTTCCGACTGGCATCGCCTCACGGCCGCGGCGGGCCGACTCAGTGAAGCCGCGATCTTCATCGATGACTCACCAGGGTTGACGGTGCTGGAGGCCCGCGCCAAGGCACGCCGGATGAAGGCCGAGCACGGCCTCGACCTCCTCGTCATCGACTACCTGCAGCTCATGCGCGGGCGCGCGTCGATGGAGAGCCGCCAGCAGGAGATTTCCGAGATCTCGCGGTCACTGAAGGCGCTGGCCAAGGAGCTCGGTGTGCCCGTGGTTGCCCTGTCCCAGCTGTCACGGGCGGTGGAGTCACGGGCGACCCGCGACTTCCGACCTCAGCTCAGCGACCTTCGGGAGTCCGGAGCGCTCGAGCAAGATGCCGACCTCATCCTCTTCCTGTACCGACCGTCGATCTACAAGGAGGACCTGCCGCCCGACGAGGCGAACATCACCGAGCTCATCATCGGGAAGCAGCGGAATGGACCGGTGGGGACCGTCAAGGTAGTGTTCCTGCCCCAGTACGCGCGTTTCGAGAACGTCGCCGACTTCCACCGTCAGCCCCAGCCGTCCTTCTGATCGCCGGACGGGCCTCGCGCCTGCCGCCGATGATATTGTCTGATCTGTGACGAAAGTGGTCATCATCGGCGCGGGGAAGGGCGGGCGGGCCCTGCTCGAGATGTTCGTCGGCGACGCCACGGTGTCCATCCTGGGCGTGGCCGATGTCAATCCGTGGGCGCCCGGCATCGAGTTCGCCCGCCGCTTCAACATCCCGGTTACCACGGACCTGCGAGAGTTCGTGACCGATCCTCGGGCCGACCTCATCATCGACGTCACCGGCAGCCCGGACGTGCACCAGACGATCTTGCGATCGAAACCGGCGGGCGCCGAGGTCATGGGCGGTCTCAGCGCGCGTTTCGTGTGGGATCTGCTCGCCGAACGTAAACGCTCCGAGGAGCTGGAGGACCGCTATTCGCTGGTCGTGCGCGAGCTTCAGGCGCAAGAGGGCGACTTCATCATCGGCCAGAACCTCAAGATGCGGGAGGTCGCCGAACTGGTGGCGCGCGTGGCGCCGGCGCCGACGACGGTGCTGGTGCGCGGCGAGTCCGGTACCGGCAAGGAGCTGGTGGCTCGGGCGATCCACAAATACTCGCCACTGCGCGACAAGCCTCTCCTGACCGTCAATTGCACGGCGCTGACGCCGTCGCTGATGGAGTCCGAGTTGTTCGGCCACCGAAGGGGCGCGTTCACGGGAGCCATCGCCGACAAGGTCGGCCTGTTCGAGAAGGCCGATGGCGGCACGATCTTCCTCGACGAGATCGGTGACATGCCGCTCGAGATGCAGGGCAAGCTCTTGCGAGTGCTCCAGGCCGGGGAGATCAAGCCGGTCGGCGATGTCGCCACCCGCCGCGTGCGCGTTCGCGTGATCGCGGCCACGAACCGGGATCTCGAGAGCGCGATGCAGCGGGCGGAATTTCGCGAGGATCTCTTCTATCGCTTCAACGCGTTCACCATCACGCTGCCCGTACTCCGCGAGCGGATGGAGGATCTTCCCGTCCTCGCGTATCACTTCTTGCGCAAGGCGGAAGCGAAGGTCAACAAGAAGGTGGAGCGGATCTCGACCGAGGCCCTCGATCTACTCAAGCGGTATCCGTGGCCAGGCAACCTCCGTGAGCTCGAGAACATCATCGAGCGGGCCGTCGTCCTGGCCCGCGATCGGTCGATCGAGCCCGAGCACCTCCCCCTTCATTTGCAGGAGCCCCGAGGCCTCGCCGTTCCGTCCGACGACGGGCTTCTGGCGGGTAAGGAAAGGCTGGTCCGCGAGTTCGAGCGTCAGGCCGTCCTGCGCTTCCTCCGGGAGAGTCGTGGCAACGTATCTGCCGCCGCCAAGAAAGCCCGAATTACACGGCGAAACTTTCACCGACTTCTCCTCAAGCATCAAATATCACCCGCCGAATTTCGAACTGAGACTGTTAAGTCCCATATATGAGACGAATACGTCTCACCTAGTTATTGGCACTAAGTAGCTGACGTTATAGCACTTTTATTCCTATTGTGCATTTTGAGGTGAGTCAAAATGGTCTCACTCTTATTTTAATATCAATAAAACCGGTATCTTAGTGGCATGCGTCCCATGGAACGCCTCTTGAAGTAACTCCGCTCAAGCGCCATTAGGAGGAAGCCATGGGCGGAAATTGTAGCTGCGGTACCGAACGCTCTCACGGGCGGCCGACTCTCGGCTGCCTGGAATGCGGAACGCCTTGCTGCACGGCATGCGCCGTTCCTCTCGAATCTGTGACCTATTGCCGCGGCTGCGCAGGGTCCCTATTGGGTGCTACGAACGTCCGCGCGGCTGGATCCTTCGAGCTGCACTGAGGCAATCATGACGAACACCTGCGAGTGCGAGACGACCCTGGAACGTGCGGCGAGCGCCGCTCCCTGCCAAGAATGCGGCACGGCCTGCTGCCGGAGCTGCGCGCTGGAGATCGAGACCCAGACCTATTGCCGCTGGTGCGCCACTTCGCTGGTCGCCGCGGCCTGACAAGGAGCGCCGACCATGGAGAGCATGGGGAAGAAGTTCCGGCAGCTGTTGAAGGATGAGGAGTACCTGTTCACCGGCGGCGTGTACTCGCCCCTGGATGCTCAGATTGCCGAGCGGGCCGGTCTGAAGTCCATCTACCTCAGCGGCTACTCGGTCGCGATGGCCAACGGTTGGCCGGACATGGGCTTCCTCACCATGACCGAAGTGACCCGCATCTCGTCGATGGTCCAGTCGGCGGTAAGCGTTCCGGTGATCGCCGATGCCGATGATGGCTACGGCAATGCTCTGAGCACGATGCGTACGGTCCAGGAATTCATCAAGACGGGCGTCGCCGGTATCCACCTCGAGGACCAGCGGTTTCCGAAGCGTTGCGGTCACATTGCGGGCAAGACGATCGTGAGCCGCGAAGAGGCGATCGGAAAGTATCGAGCCGCCGTCGACGTGCGTAACCGGCTCGACCCCGAGTTCGTCATCATCGCACGCACCGATGCGTTCGGCGCCGTCGGCGGCAGCCTCGAGGAAGCGATCTGGCGCGGGCGCGCCTACGCCGACCTCGGTGTCGACCTGGTGTGGTCGGAATTCTCGAACGCGAGCCGCGAACCCGCCGTCGCGTTTGCCAAGGCCATGCGACAGAGCCACCCGGATCTTCCGCTCGCCTTCAACTACTCGTCCTCGTTCCGTTGGAGCAGCGACGCGAACCCGTTCCTGTTCCGTGAGCTGGGTGATCTTGGCTACAAGTTCATCTTCATCACCCTCTACGCTGCGCACGCCGGAATGTACGCGGTGTGGAATGCCATGGAAGACCTGGTCAAGAACCAGGAGCAGGCGCAGTGGACGCTCGAGAAGCTGAAGGCCGGTCATCCGACGGAAAGCCACCACGTCATGGCCCGCGTGTCACACTTCCAGGAACTGGAGAAGCTCTACATTCCCGGCAGCGAGGACCGGATCAAGAGCTCGCACGGCTTCGACGACCACCGGGCTCACTGACCCGTCCATCCGCTCATCGCCCCGGGGCCGGTCCCGTGCCGGACCCCGGGGTGTTCTGCTTTGTCCGACCCCGCCGGCCTCCGCGGTATCATCGGCTTCGTGCGTCTGCACCGCCTGAAGCGCGTCTTCGTCGGCACCCCGCTCCCCACGGCACAGCAGCGCCACGAGCGTCTGGGCAAGGCCATCGCGCTCGCGACCTTCGCCTCCGACGCATTGTCGTCCGTGGCTTACGCGACCGAAGAGATCCTGCTCGTTCTCGTGCTGGCCGGCGCGGCCGCGCTGAGCTACTCCCTGCCAATCGGCATCGCCATCGCGTTGCTCATCGCCATCGTCGTCAGCTCGTACCGTCAAACGATTCGCGCGTACCCGAAAGGCGGGGGCGCGTACATCGTCACCAAGGACAACCTCGGGGTCTTCTCGGGGCTGGTGGCCGCGGCCGCGCTGCTGATCGATTACGTACTGACCGTTGCCGTGAGCGTCGCCGCTGGTGTCGCCGCCGTCACGTCGGCGCTCCCCGGCCTGTTTCCCTACCGCGTCGGCCTCTGTCTACTCGCAGTCGGCGTCATCGCCACGGCGAACCTGCGGGGGATCCGGGAGTCCGGCAACTTCTTCGCCGCGCCGACCTATCTGTTCGTGGGAAGCCTCCTGGCTCTGATCGGATACGGCGCAGTTGCCGCGATCTTCGATCTCATCCCCGAGGCTCCCTACCTCCCTCATCCACCCGGTCTCGAAGGTATAGGACTCTTCCTCCTCCTTCGCGCCTTCGCGTCCGGCTGCGCGGCTCTCACGGGTGTGGAAGCGGTCTCCGACGGTGTGCCCGCGTTCAAGCCGCCCGAGGCGCACAACGCGCGGGTCGTCCTCAGCTGGCTCGGCGCCACCCTGATCACACTCTTTCTCGGCATCACGTTCCTGGCGTATGACCTCGGGATCACGCCTCGTGAGCACGAAACGGTGATCTCGCAGCTCGCGCGGCGACTCGTGGGCACCGGTGCCTTCTATTACGAGATCCAGGCCGTGACGATGCTCATCCTGTTGCTGGCCGCAAACACGTCCTTCGCCGATTTTCCCCGCCTGTCGTTCTTCCTCGCCCGCGACCGGTTCATCCCGCGCCAGTTCGGGACGCAGGGCGACCGGCTCGTGTTTTCGAACGGCATCCTCATCCTGGGCGGCCTCGCCGCCATCCTGCTCGTGCTCTTCCGGGGCGACACGCACGCCCTCATCCCCCTCTACGCGGTGGGCGTGTTCATCTCCTTCACGCTCTCGCAGGCCAGCATGGTTCGGCGCTGGTTCCGCGTGCGCGGCGATCGATGGGCGTGGCGGGCCAGTCTCAATGGCGTGGGCGCGTTCGTGACGGGCATCGTCATGCTCACCATCGCGGTGACGAAGTTCGTGCACGGGGCGTGGATCGTCGTGCTCCTCATCCCCACGCTGGTGGCGGCCTTTATGACCGTGCGCCGTCATTACGAGGAAGTGGCCGGTCAGCTCTCGCTGGAAGGGTTCGCCGCGCCGCCCATCACGAACTCGGTCCTGGTGTTGGTCGGCGACCTCCACCGCGGCGTCGTGAAGGCGATCCAGTACGCGCAGTCGCTGTCTCCGAGCGCCAAGGCCGTCTACGTCGAGATCGATCCCGAGCGGACTCACCGACTGGAGGAGCGATGGGGCAAGTGGGGGATGGGCGCGCCCCTCATCGTCCTGACGTCGCCCTATCGCTCCCTGCTCGGGCCTCTGCTCGATTACATCGATCACTTGAAAGAGAAGGGCGGCGAAAATCACATCGTGACGATCGTCGTGCCGGAATTCATCCCGGCTCGTTGGTGGCAACAGCTGCTCCACAACCAGACCGCGCTGCTGATCAAGGGACAGCTTCTGTTTCGGAAGAACGTCGTCGTGACCGACGTCCCCTACCACTTGAAGCACTAACGGCACCGCCACGGCCTTCGGCGCGGCTGCCTACTTTCCGATGAACCGGGGTGAACGCCGGTCGGCCAGCGCGTTCACGCCCTCGGCAAAATCGTGCGCGCCAAAAGCATGCGAACTGCGCAGTCGCGCGGTGTCGCGAGCCCGCGCGATGTCGCCCGGTGAGGCCCTCGTTGATGGCGCGCTTGGCCAATGCGAGCGCACGGGTTGGACCCCACCGCGAGTTGACGACCGGAAGGCGAGCGCAGCGCCAGGAGGGAAGTCGTTCTCGACGACGTGTCTGACGAGTCCCACGCGATGCGCTTCGTCGGCATCGACTTCGCCCGTGAGCACCGGCCGTAGACCATCTCGCGTAGTTGCGTCTCCGACATGGCGGAATGCCCTGGACAATGCTCGGCACGGCGGGCGCTTACACCAACTCTGATACACTTGAAGCCCGCGTGATGATTCGATGAATGTCGTTCTCACCCCCGACGGACCTCTCGACCCAAGCGCCACGCTCTCCCGCTACCGCATCTGGGGTGAGGATCCCGTGAACCGTCTGAGCGGAGACGTGTTCCGCCGGGTCGCGCGTTGGAAGGACCGACTCGTGCCTTACGAGGTGCGCTGGCAAGGATCGGTCGACGATCCGAAGCTGCTCGTGCGCGTCGTCGGCGCGCGGACCAGCGCAGCGACCGACGCCGTGCTGAGCGAAGTCCGTCAGCTTTTCGGCCTCGACTTCGATCTGCCAGGGTTCTATCGGCTGGCCAAGGCCGATCCCGCCCTGGCGGGCCTCATCGAACCGCTCTACGGGTTGCGACCCACACTCTCGCCCACTGCGATCGAGATGCTGGTCGGCGCCATCACCGCCCAGCAGCTGAACCTCGCCTTCGCCTTCACGCTGCGGGCACGCCTCGTGAAGCGCTACGGCGAGTGCGTTTGTATCGGTGGTGACGACGTCTACACGTTCCCCGAGCCGGCGGTGCTCGCGCGAGTTCGCGTCGCGTCCCTCCGTGGGATGCAGTTCTCGACGGCCAAGGCCGTCGCCATCCGGGGTGTCGCTCAGGCCATGCTCGACGGCGGTATCGATCCGGCGGCCTTCGTCACGGCCGGCAACGCCGAGATCATCGCCAGCCTGACCGCGCTGCGGGGCATCGGACGGTGGACGGCCGACTGGTACATGGCGCGCTGTCTCGGGCGCGGCGACGTCTGCCCGGCTGGTGACCTGGCCGTGCGGAAGGCTTTCCATCATTACTATGGTCGCGGCCGGGCGTTCAGCGAGGATGGAATCCGGCGGCGCGCGGCCGCCTGGGGCGCCTATCAGACGCTGGCCGTGCACTACTTGCTGGCCGGCATGCGTCTCAGCAAGCCGACGGCAGGTGGAGGCACATGAACCGGAAGCTGCTGCTACCTCTTCTGGGTCAGCCGGACCCGAACGCGCCGAAGGATGTTTATCTCGTGGGCCGCTATGCCGTCGGGATCACGTGGGGTGACGAGCACGGCAGCATCTATCCCTTCGAGCGTCTCCGGCGTGACTGCCCGTGCGGCGCCTGCGCGGCGCTCACCACGTTGACCCAAACGATGGCGTGGCCCACCGATATCAAGCGGACGCCCGAAGGCCTCCGCGTCACGTGGGCCGACGGTCATGCGGGCGTCTACCCGTATCCGGATCTTCGCGCGCTCTGCCGGTGTGCGGGCTGCACGGGTGGACACTGATGAACGACGCGCGCCGCCGTCGGGTGCTCTTCGGGATCATGCTGTCGATTTTCCTCGCCGCCATGGAATCGACCGTGGTCGCCACCGCGATGCCGAAAGTCGTGGGCAGCTTGGGTGGGCTCTCCATCTACTCGTGGGTGTTCTCCGGATTCTTGCTCACATCGACGGTGACGATGCCGCTGTGGGGCCGGCTGTCCGATCTCTATGGACGCCGGCCGATGTATCTCGGTGGCCTCGCGATCTTCCTGACCGGCTCGGCACTTTCGGGCGCAGCTCAGAACATGGCCGAACTGATCGCGTTCCGAATGCTGCAAGGCCTCGGCGCCGGATCACTGATCACGATCGGCATGACGATCATCGGCGAGCTGTTCGGCCTCGAGCGGCGCGCGAAGATGCAGGGCTATTTCTCGGGGGTATGGGGTCTCGCCTCCGTGATCGGGCCGCTCCTGGGTGGTATCCTCGCCGACCACGCGTCGTGGCGCTGGGTCTTTTACATCAACGTGCCGTTCGGCCTGGTCGGGATGGCGCTCATCGCCACCGGACTGGCCGGTGAAGCGCGCCCGTCGCAGCGGCCGGTCATCGACTACGCGGGAGTCGCGCTGTTCGCCGCCGGCGTGTCGTCACTCCTCCTCGGCGTGGTGGCGGCCGGCCAAACCGGTGCGTGGCAGCGCCTCGACGTGGTTGCGCCGCTGGTCGTCGCGGCACTGGCCCTGGCCGGCTTCGTCGCCGTCGAGCGGAGGGCAGCCGATCCGATCGTGCCGCTCCGACTGTTCAGCAACCGGATCGTGGTGGCCGCCGTCATCACGGGCTTCCTGGCTGGCATGGCGATGTTTGGTGCGATTTCCTTCGTCCCGCTGTTCATGCAAACGGTGGCTGGCAGCTCTGCGACCCGGGCCGGTTTCGTGCTCACGCCCTTCGTCCTCGGGTGGGTGGCGTTCTCGATCATCGGCGCGCGTCTCGTATTTCGCGTCGGGTATCGAGCTCTGGTCGTGGCCGGGATGGTCTGTCTGACCCTGGCGTTTCTCCTCTTCACTCGATGGAGCGCGGCCCTCACCGCCGGCGAGGCGATGCGCGACGTCCTCGTGGCCGGCGTCGGGATGGGTCTGAACATGGTGCCGATGCTCATCGCCGTCCAGAGCGCCGTGGACCGCAAGGACCTTGGCATCGCGACGTCGATGACGCAATTCTTCCGGGCCGTTGGCGGGGCCATCGGTGTCTCCGTGATGGGCACGGTGATGTCATGGCGACTGGGAGCGGGCTTTGGGATGGCCGCGGCGCTCCACGGGGTGTTCGTGGTGGGCCTCATCGTGTGCGTGGCCGCAGTCGCCTCGGCCTTCCTGGTGCCGGCCGGGAGGGCGCGCGAGCTCGCTCGCGCCGACATGCGAGGTGAGCCCACCCGGGCAGGAGGATAGTGATGCCCGACATTCCGCTGCTCGAGCGCCTGGCCCAGTTGCCTGCCCTTCCGGCGACTGCTGCCGTCGCGCTCCTCGAGCGTCTGGCCCAGCCTCATACGGACCCCGTCATCGGACCCTTCTTCGGTGTGGACGACGATGGCGATGCCGTCGTCAACGCGCTCGTGCCGACCGTGCTCCAGCAGTTCCAGGCGAAGGGCGACCTGACCTGCTATGCCGCGCTGCTCGAAGGGTTGACGGGCATCTGGAACGCGGCCGTCCGCGCCGCGGTGGTGGCGCGTCTTCGTGCCGGTGGTCTGCCGCCTGACGATCTTCTTCTGAAGCTCCAGGTGCTGTCGCCGACGCTCGGCTTCGCGCAGGAGCAGGGCGATTGGGCGCGGCAGTGGCTGGGCGATCCGTTCGCACAAGACACGCTTCTGGTCCAGCAGTGCGTGATCCGCCTGCTGTTCGCCCTGCGGGGCTTGGCCGAGGCGCGCGCCGACGAGCTCACCACACAAGAAGGGTAGTGCGAGCCGAGGGGCGCCCGAGCTGCCGCAGGCACGAGCGCCAGGAGGCGAGCGGTGAAATCGGCCGGGTCGTGCGAGCCGAGGGGCGCCCGAGCTGCCGCAGGCACGAGCGCCAGGAGGCGAGCGGTGAAATCGGCCGGGTCGTGCGAGCCGAGGGGCGCCCTGAAATGAATCGGAGGCCGAGATGCACATCCACGAGCGAAACGCGGAGAAGAAGCGGTTGAATGGCCTGATGCTGAAGTCCCCGATGAAGGTGTATCGGGGGTTCGGCGATCTCGGCAAACAGGTGTTCGCCGACGGCGCGCTCTCCAAGAAGCACAAGGAGCTCACCGCGCTCGCGGTCGCGATCTCGCAGAACTGCTTCGACTGAATCGATCACCGCGTCGAGGAGGTCCTCGACCAGGGCGCCAGTGAAGCGGAGATCACCGAGACGCTCGACATCGGGCTACTCATGGGAGGCACGCTGGCCGCCAAGTCGGTCCGGCACGCATTCTCCGTGTGGGAGCAGCTCAAAGGGAGTCGATCATGACGACGAACGGAACGCTCGCGAAGTATCGCGACATCTTCGTGAAGAAAGCCTTTGCCCACATCGCCACCGTCGGCGCCGGCGGAGTGCCGCAGATCACCCCGGTGTGGGTGGATTTCGACGGGACCCACATCCGGTTCAACACGGCGCGTGGACGCGTGAAGGACAAGAACCTCCAGCGCAACCCACGGGTGGCATTGGCAGCGCAGGACCCGGACAACCCGTACCGATATGTGCAGGTGC
>MNEG01000111.1 GCA_001917585.1 Candidatus Rokubacteria bacterium 13_1_40CM_68_15 | reverse complement strand
CGCCCTCGATGGCGGCCTCACCGTCCTTCACCGGCACGTGGGCGACGATGACCTTCTTCGTGTTGGTGTTGTGGATGTTCACCACCGCTTCGCCGTTGCCCGAGGCAGCCAGCAGCTTCTCGTCGATGGCGAACGGCCCGATCGCCGACGAGCAGTTGCCGCAGTTCCCCACGTAGTCCACGAGCGGGGTCTTCACGTCCACCTGGGCGAACGTGTAGTCGACGTCGGCGCCGGCGTGGGTGCTGGGCCCGACGATGCACGCCTTGGAAAGCGACGAGATCCCGCCGCCGAGCCCGTCGAGCTGGCGGCCGTAGGGATCGGGGCTGCCGAGCGCGGCCAGCAAGATCGCGTCCCGCTCGCGTCCCGGGGCGGGGAGATCCTCGGCGTGGAAGCAGAGGCAGCGGCTGGTGCCGCCGCGCATGTAGACCGCGCGGATCCGGCGCTGGCTCACGCGCGCCCGCCCTTGGTGTGGGCGAGGATGCCGCCCGCCAACAAGATCTCGCGCTCGCGCGGCGTCAGCAGGCACGAGGTGGTGAACGCCGTGCCCGTGCGCCGGTTGACCACCTCGACGCGCGTTCCCGCCACTAGCGCGGCGCGCAGGTCGGGCAGGTGCAGCCGGTCGTCGCGCTCGATCGCATCGTAGGCGGCGGGGTCGTCGAAAGTCAGCGGCACGACGCCCCAGTTGATGAGGTTCGCGCGGTGGATGCGGGCGAAGGACTTCACGATCACGGCGCGAATTCCGAGGTGCATCGGGCCCACGGCGGCCGCCTCGCGTGAGGACCCCTGGCCGTAGATCTCGCCGCCGACGATGATGCCGCGTCCGGACGCCTTCGCCCGCGCCACGAACTCGGGGTCGACGTACTTGAAGCAGTGCTCGGCGATGGCGGGCACGTTGGAGCGAAACACGAGCACGGCGGCCCCGGCCGGCGAGATGTCGTCGGTGGAGACCTTGTCGCCGAGCTTCAGCAGCACCGGCGCGTCGAGCGTATTGGCGACTGGCTCACCGAGCGGCACCGGCTTGATGTTGGGCCCGCGAACCACGTCGCCACCGCCGTCGGGCGCGACGAGTCCCGCCTCCGACGGCACGAAGCGCGGCGGCAGCTTCACATCGGGCGGCGCGCCGAGGGTCCGCGGATCGGTGATGACGCCGGTGAGCGCCGAGGCCGCGGCCACCAGCGACGAGCACAGGTAGACTTCGTCGCCCTTCACGCCGCTGCGGCCGGGAAAGTTACGGTTGAAGGCGCGCAGGCTTCGCGTGCCGGCCGCCGGCACGTGGCCGATGCCGGCGCACGAGCCGCACGTGGATTCCGACACGATGGCGCCGGCCGCCAGCAGATCGGCCAGCAGTCCCTCGCGGGCCATCGTCTCGAGGATGCGGTGGCTGCCCGGGAAGAGCACGAACGATACCGACGAATGGACGCGGCGGCCACGGAGCACGCCGGTCACCGACGACATGTCGTGCCAGGATCCGTTCGTGCACGAGCCGACCATCACCTGCTCGACAGGCGTGCCGGCCGCCTCCTCGATGGGGACGACGCGGTCCGGTGAGCCGGGCAGGGCCACGAGCGGTCCGATGGCCCCGAGGTCCAGCTCGATCTGGTCGTCGTACTCGGCGTCCTCGTCGGGCGCGGCCGGCCGCCACTCGTCGCCACGGCCGAGCCGCGTGAGGAACGAGTGCGTGACGTCGTCGCTCGGGAAGAGGCTGGTCGTCAGCGTCAGCTCGGCCCCCATGTTGGCGATCGTCATGCGCTGCGCAGCGAGGAGGCTCGGAAGGCCGGGGCCGGCATATTCGAAGATCTTGCCCGAGCCGCCGCGCACGCTCAGCCGGCGCAACAGCTCGAGGATCACGTCCTTGGCCGTGACCCACGGACGCAGCTGGCCCGTCAACCACACGCGCACGACCGCCGGCATCGTGAACGAATATGGCCCGCCGCCCAGCGCCACGGCCACGTCCAGTCCCCCGGCGCCGATGGCGAGCATGCCGGCCGCGCCGCAGAGGGGCGTGTGGCTGTCGGTGCCGAGCAAGGTCTGGCCGGGGATGGAGAACGTCTCCATGTGGACTTGATGGCAGATCCCGTTGCCGGGCTTGGAGAACACGGAGCCGTACTTCCGCGCCGCGGTCTGCAGGTAGCGATGATCGTCGGAGTTGCGCGAGTCCACCTGGTAGACGTTGTGGTCGATGTAGGTCACCACGCGGGGCGGGACCACGCGTGTGAACCCCATGGCCTCGAACTGCAGCCAGGGCAGCGTGCCATTGGTGTCGGTCAGGAGCACCTGGTCCACGGTGAGGCCGACCTCTTCGCCGAGGACCGGCTTGCCGGCGACGAGGTGACTCTCGATCAGCTTGCGGGTGAGACTTCTGCGCATTATTCAATATGGGGGGGAGCGAGCGCTGCTCCTCCCCCAAACCCCCCCACCGCTCCGAGACCTGCCACCGGTCCGAGACGAACTCCCGGCGCTCTGAGCCCCCGCACCGCTCCGAGACCCCTCACCGCTTTTCCAGCGGGACCCAGGTCCGCCGTCCCGGGCCCTTGTAGTCGGCGCGCGGGCGGATCAGGCGATTGTCGTCGTGCTGCTCGATGATGTTCGCCGTCCAGCCGGCGATTCTGCCAGCGGCGATGACGGGCGTGAACAGGTCCACCGGGATGCCGAGCGAGTAGAAGAGCGGCGCCGAGTAGAAGTCGACGTTGGGGATCAGGCCCTTGGCCTTCTTGATCCGCTCGTGGAGGCCGACCGCCATCTCGTACCACTTGAACTGGCCCGACTGCCGGCACGCATCCTCGGCCATGCCGCGCAGGATCGCCGCTCGCGGATCGCCCGCCTTGTACACGCGGTGGCCGAAGCCCATGAGGCGTCGCTTCGTCGCCACCGCCTCGGTCGTGAAGCGCTCCACGCTGGCGACCTCGCCGATCTCCATCAGCGTGCGCATCACGGCCTCGCCGGCGCCGCCGTGCAGCGGTCCCTTGAGGGCGCCCACGCCACCGGCCACCGCGGAATGCATGTCGGACTGGGTGGACGTGATCACGCGCGTCGTGAAGGTCGAGGCGTTGATCTCGTGCTCGGCATAGAGCGTGAGGCTCGCGTCGAAGGCCTTGGCCGCCGTCGCCGTCGGGCGCTTTCCCGTCAGCATGTACAGGAAGTTCGCCGCGTGAGGGAGATCGGCGGCCGGCGCGACGGGCTCCTGGCCGCTCCGCACCCGGTGGTGGGCACAGATCGCCGTCGCCATCTGGCTGAGCAGCCGCGCGGCCTTGCGCCGGTTGGCCTCGTGCGAGTTGTCGGTCGTGTCGGGATCGTGCGTTCCCAGGATAGCGACGGCCGCTTGCAGCACGCGCATGGGATCGGTCGCCCTGGGCATCAGACGGAACGCCTGGACGAGCTCGGCGGGGATGGCGCGCGCCGCGATGAGCTCGGTCGTGAAGCAGTCGAGCTGGGCCTTGCCGGGCAGGTCGCCGTGCCACAGCAGGTACGCGACTTCCTCGAATGTCGCGTGACGGGCGAGGTCGTCGATGTCGAAGCCCACGTAGGCCAGGCGCCCGTTGGCGCCGTCGAGATCGCACAGGCGCGTCTCGGCGGCGACGACGCCCTCGAGTCCGCGGATCAGCTGGCCGCCTTCACTCATTGCTGGCTCCTCGAGGGTACGCCATCAGCGCCGATCCTCCTCGAACGAGCGACGCGCTACTTGAATGCCGGATCGATGCGCACGTCGATGAGATACGGCCCACCGCTGGCGAGGCCGCGCCCGACCGCGGGTCCGACCTCGGCCGTCTTCTCCACGCGCTCGCCGGGGACGCCCAGCGAGCGGGCCAGGCCGACGTGGTCGATGAACGGCTTGTCGAGATCCATGCCCACGTAGAGGTCGTCCTCGGCGGAGAAGCCCTTCAGCGCGAGGGTGCGCTGCTTGAGGATGCGGTACGAGGCGTTGTTGAAGATCACGTAGACGATCGCGAGCGACTCGCGGGCGGCCGTCCACAGCGCCTGGCAGGTGTACATGGCGCTCCCGTCGCCGATCATCGCGATGACCGGACGGTCGGGCAATGCGAGCTTGACGCCGACGGCGGCCGGCAGCCCCCAGCCGATGCCGCCGCCGCGCAGGCCGAAGAAGCTCTTGGCGTCCTCGCACCGGAAGAAGTGGCGCACGCCGGCGGCGGAGGAGATCGTCTCCTCGACGATCGTGGCGCCCGCTGGCGTCGCCTTGGCCACGGCGTGAACGAGCGCAAGCGCTCCCATCGGGCTCTGGACGGCGGCCTCGTGGGCCTTCTGCTCCATCTCGGCCCGCTCTTTCGCGAAGGCGGCGGCGACCGCCTCTCGCCGCCTGGCTGCCTGCGGATGACCGGTCTTGCTGGTGTGGCGGCGCACCGCCTCGCAGAGCTCGGGCAGCGTGGCCTTGGGATCGCCCTGGATGCCTACCGCCGCTGCGTAGTTCTTGCCGATCTCCCAGGGATCGACGTCGATGTGGATGACGTCGAGCCCGTCGGGCATCGGCTCCACGTCGGACGGCAGCGACAGCGTGAACAGGTCACCGCCGATCGAGCACAGCAGGTCGTAGCGCATGAGGAAGGCGCGAATGGGCGGCGCCACGCGCGGGAACGATCCGATGTAGAGCGGATGCGAGAAGGGGAAGCTGCACGTCGAGGCCACACCCTCGGTGACCACCGGCGCTCCCAGCAGCTCGGCCAGCTCCACCAGCTCGGGCAGCGCATTCGAGTGGGCGACGGCGTCCCCCGCCACCAGTAGCGGTCGCTCGGCCCGCGCCAGGCGGCGTGCGGCCTCGTCGATCGCCTTCCGGTCGCCGACGATGCGCGGGGCTACCCGCGTGGAGCCGCCGAGGTCCACATCGCGCTCGGCGTTCAGCACGTCGACCGGCAGCGAGAGGAACACAGGGCCGGTCGGATGCGCCGTGGCGGTCTTCACCGCGCGCCGCACGATCCTCGGCAGGTCCTCGAGCCGCCGCACCTCCGTCGACCACTTCACGTAGGGCTGGGCGACCGGCGGCAGATCCGACCAGAGGATCGGCTCGGTGACCGTGAAGCACTGGTCGTGCTGGCCGGCGGTGAGCAGCATCGGTGTGCCCGCCTTGTAGGCGTCGTAGAGCATGCCCATGGCGTTGCCGAGGCCGGGCGACACGTGCACGTTGACGGCGCCGAGGCCCCCGCTGGCCTGAGCGTAGCCATCGGTCATCGCGATGGCCGCGGCCTCCTGCAGCGCGAGCACGTAGCGGATCCCGGGCTCACGCGCCAGTCCGTCCATGAGCGGCAGCTCGGTCGTGCCGGGGTTGCCGAACATGACCGAGACGCCTTCCTGCTTGAGGATCTGAAGGAACGCTTGTTTACCCGATATGAATGGCATGGTGGGCGATGATAAACCCCTCTCTTGCTTGATTCCAGGGGGGTCGGACCGGTACGCTCGATTGATGACTGCTCCTGATTTCCCCCTGCTCCGTGCCGCTCGCCGCCAACGAACCGCCTTCACACCGATCTGGCTCATGCGCCAGGCCGGGCGATTCCTGCCGGAGTACCGTGCGATGCGGGCCCGCTACGGGTTCCTCGAGCTGTGCAAGAACCCCGATGCGGCCGCCGAGGTGACCCTCCAGCCGGTCGACCGCCTGGGCGTCGATGCCGCCATCCTGTTCGCCGACATCCTGCTGCTCGTCGAGCCGCTCGGCGTCGGGCTCGAGTTCGCGCGCGGCGAGGGCCCCGTGATCCACCGGCCCGTCCGCTCCGCCGTCGATGTGGCTCGTCTGCGTCCGGTCGACGTCGACGCCGCTGTGCCGTTCGTGTTCGACACGGTGCGCACGGTCGTGCGGGCGCTCGGCGGACGCGTCCCGCTCATCGGCTTCGCCGGCGCGCCGTTCACCGTGGCGTCGTACGTCGTCGAGGGCGGCGCCTCGCGTGACTACGCTCACACCAAGCGGCTGATGTACGAGGAGCCCGAGGCCTGGCACCGGCTCCTGTCGGTGCTGACGGACGCTACCGCGCGATACCTCAACGGGCAGATCGCTGCCGGCGCCGTGGCCGTCCAGGTCTTCGATTCGTGGGTCGGCACGCTGTCACCGGCGGACTACCGGACGTTCGTCCAGCCCCACGTCGCCGCACTCATCAAGGCCATCACGCCGGGCGTCCCGGTCATCCACTTCGGGACGGGGACCGCCACGCTGTTGCCGCTCATGCGCGAGGCCGGCGGCGACGTGATCGGCCTGGACTGGCGAGTCGAGCTCGACACCGCGTGGGCGGCCGTCGGCCACGACGTCGCCGTGCAGGGGAACCTCGATCCCGTCGTGCTGATGGCCAAGCCCTCGTACATCCGCGAGCGGGTCGCCGACATCCTGCGCCGTGCCGGCGGCCGTCCCGGCCACATCTTCAACCTGGGCCATGGCGTCCTGCCCGACACTCCCGTCGACCACGTGAAGGCACTCGTCGACATGGTCCACGAGATGAGCTCCAAGCGATGAGCGCACGCAGCCGCGTCGCACCCATCGCTCGCCACCCTCGGTTCGAGCCGGGCTCGCGGCACCCGATGCAATGACAACCGACGCCGTCCTCCTCATCGCCTTCGGGGGACCGACCAGGCCCGACGAGATCCGACCGTTCCTGAACAATGTCGCGCGCGGTCGCCGCATCCCGCCCGAGCGGCTGGAGGACGTCGCTCATCACTACGAGCAGATGCCGGGCGGCCGCTCGCCGCTCAACGACCTGACGTTCATGCAGGCGCGCTCGCTCGCCGCGATGCTGGCCGGGGTCAACGTCAAGCTCCCGGTGTACGTCGGGATGAGGAACTGGAAGCCATATCTCGAGGAGGCCCTCGGGACGATGGCCGACCGTGGCGTCGGGAGCGCGCTGGGGATCATCCTCTCGGCGCTCCGCACCGAAGCCTCGTGGGAGCGCTACATGAACGACGTCGCCGAGGCGCGAGCCCGCACGCCGCGCGCGCCGACCGTGGCGTTCGCGCCGCCGTTCTTCGACCATCCGCTGTTCGTGGAGGCCGTGGCCGATCGCGCGCGCGCTGCGCTCGCCCGCGTGCCCGCGCCGGAGCGTGCCTCGACGTCCCTCGTCTTCACGGCCCACAGCGTGCCGACCGCGATGGCGGATGGATCGCCGTACGTCGCCGATTTCAGCGCGGCCTCGGCCGCCGTGGCACGACGTCTGGACCACGGGCCCTGGCGTCTCGCCTACCAGAGCCGGAGCGGGAGCCCGCGTGATCCCTGGCTGGAGCCGGACATCAACGACGCGCTGAAGGAGATCGGTTCGCAGGGGGCGCGCCACGTCGTCATCGTGCCCATCGGGTTCGTGTGCGACCACGTCGAGGTGCTGTACGACCTGGACGTCGAGGCTGCCACCACCGCGCGAGCGGCGGGCCTGACACTCTATCGTGCGACCGCCGTCAACGATCATCCCCGCTTCATCGCCGTTCTCGCCGACCTCGTCCAGCGTCACCTGGACGGCTCGCGATGAGGCTCGTCGTCGTCGGTGGCGGCATCGCCGGGCTCGCGGCGGCACACCGCGCCGTCGAGATCTCGCGCGAGCGCGGAACGCCCCTCGACCTGACCCTCGTCGAAGCGCGCGACCGCCTCGGCGGCACGATCGAGACCGAGAGTGCCGGCGGATTCCTCGTGGAAGCGGGCCCGGACTCGTTCCTCTCCGAGAAGCCGTGGGCGCTCGCGCTGTGCCGGCGGATCGGCCTCGAGAATCGGCTGGTGGGCACCGACGACCGTTTTCGCCGGGTCTTCGTCTGGTTCGGCGGGCGGCTGCACCCCGTGCCCGACGGCTTCCAGCTGCTCGCGCCGACGCGGCTGACGCCGTTCGCGACGTCGACCCTCTTCTCGTGGCCAGGCAAGCTGCGGATGGCCTTCGATCTGATACTGCCTCGCGGCGGTGGTGGCGATGAGAGCCTCGGCGCCTTCGTGCGCCGCCGTCTCGGCCGCGAGGCCCTCGAGCGCATCGCACAGCCGCTCGTCGCCGGCATCTACACCGCGGATCCGGACGAGCTGAGCCTGCTCGCCACGATGCCTCGGTTCGTCGAGCTCGAGCGGCGGCACCGGAGCCTCATCATCGGGCTCTGGAAGGCAAGCCGCCAGGCGCCGGCGACGGGCACCAGCGGTGCGCGCTGGAGCCTGTTCGTGAGCCTGGCCGGCGGCATGGGCGAGCTGATCGCCGCGCTCGCCTCGCGGCTGCCTCCCGACGCCGTGCGCCTCAAGCAGCGCGTCGGCGGGATCGAGCGGCGCGGCAGCCTCTGGCGCGTGACGACGGAGGAGACCGGTTCAATCGATGCCGACGCCGTGATCGTCGCCACCGAGAGTCACGCGGCGAGCCGGCTGCTCCGGTACGTGGACCCACCGCTGGCCACGCTGCTCCAGGTCATCCCTTACGCGTCGTCGGCCACCGTGTCGCTCGGTTACCGTCGCGCCGACATCCCGCATCCTCTCGACGGCTTCGGCTTCGTGGTGCCACGCGCCGAGGGCCGCGACCTCCTTGCCTGCACGTTCTCCAGCGTGAAGTTCCCGGGGCGCGCACCCGAGCGCCACGTCCTGATGCGTGGGTTCGTGGGTGGCGCGCTGAATGCCGCCGCTCTCGAGCGGGACGACCGCGAGATCGTCGACCGCGTGTGTCGTGAGCTGCGCGAGGCGCTCGGGATCACGGCGGCACCGATCCTGAGCCGCGTGTCTCGCCATCCGGCTTCCATGCCGCAGTACGCCGTCGGGCATCTCACGACGGTGGAGACGATCGAGCGGCGAGTCGCGGCGGCGCCAGGATTGTTCCTGGCCGGCGGCGGCTATCGCGGCGTCGGCATCGCCGACTGCGTGCGCTCAGCCGAGTCCGCCGCCGATTCGGCCCTCGCTCGCCGCTGAGCTGCCGCCCGAACGCGCGCGACGAAGCGCGCCCGCAGCCGAGGATTTGCCAGCCGCGATTCCTCCTCGATGGCGAGACGAGGTAGACGACGCGCCAGCTCGGCAGCGAAGAGGCCGCGGCCGGTAGCGCGCGAGCGGCCGTCGCGCCCCCTGACGGGCACGTTGCGGAGGCCGCACGACGGGGATCGGCTCTTCAGCACGAAACCATCCAGGCCCAGCCGGGTGAGCTGGCTCACGCGCGCCGACGCCACCCGGCGCATGGGACCCGTCAGATCACGGCCGCTCGTCGGCTCGACGAGGCGCGGTGCACGCCGCGAGCCGACGAGGACGATCGGCGGCCGGGGCACGCCGAGCCCGAGCTCCACTTCAGGACAGACGGGAACCCACTCGACCTCGGCGCCGAGAGCACGCAGCAGCGCGTTGTCGCGCTTGTGGCCGCCGTCGTAGCGAACACGCTCGCCGAGGAGACAGGCGGAGACGCCGAGCCGGATCTTTTCGCGCTCGATTTTCGCCATCGGCTCGCATAGTGTAGCAACCGTGTCGGCCCCGCTGACCGCGAGCGCCCAGAAGGTTCAGGATGCCTTGCGCGCCCTCGGCCTGTCCTCGGAGGTCGTGGAGTCCGAGCAGCCGACGCGCACGGCGGCCGAGGCGGCCAAGCTCGTCGGCTGCCAGGTCGGGCAGATCGCGAAGTCGCTGGTGTTCAAGACGGCGCAGACCGAGCGTGCCGTGCTCGTCATCACGAGCGGCGCCAACACCGTGAACGAGTTCCGCGTGGGCATGCACGTCAAGGAAGCGCTCGGCAAGGCGCCGGCCGCGTTCGTGCGGCAGGTGACGGGCTTCGCCATCGGCGGCATCCCACCTCTGGCTCACGCCACGCAGATCCCGACCTTCATCGATCAAGACCTCATGAAGTACCCGGAGATCTGGGCCGCGGCGGGCACGCCGAACGCCCTCTTCCGCCTGGCCCCTGCCGATCTGGTGAAGATGACGGGCGGGCGTGTGATCCGCGTCACCTAGGAGCCGCCATGCCGACGATCCCGGTCGCCACGCTCGAACAGCTCACACGTGACGTCTTCGCCGCCCGCGGCGCCCCCGCGGAGGACGCGGCCTGGGTCGCCTCGCTCCTGGTGCGAGCCAACTGTCGGGGCCACGACTCTCATGGCGTGATCCGCGTCCCGCACTACGTCAGGGCGATGAAGGCGGGCGAGGTGAATCCGCGCCCGAAGATCGCGATCG
>MNEG01000004.1 GCA_001917585.1 Candidatus Rokubacteria bacterium 13_1_40CM_68_15 | reverse complement strand
GAGTGCGAGGTGAGGCCGGCCGCCGGCCGAGCCGAGCGGTGAAATGATCGAGAGAGGGCGAGGGGAGGCCGGCCGCCGGCCGAGCCGAGGGGTGAAATGATCGAAAATGGCGAGCGGTCGCCCACCGACACGCCTGGGAAGTGACAACACCAGCGATCCTCATCTACGACGGCGAGTGCGCGATGTGCCGGGGCAGTGCGCTCTGGCTCATGCGGCGCGCGCTCGCCGGCGGGGCCGATCAGTTCGAGATCCTGCCGTGTCGGTCGCCGGTCCGCCGCGAGCGCTATCCGCAGATCACCGACGAGGCCTGCATGGCCGCGATGCAGCTCGTGCTCCCCGACGGACGCGTGCTCAGTGGCGCCGACGCCGCGCCCGAGATCATCCGTCGCATTCCCCGCTGGCGCTGGCTGGCCGGCGCCTTCGCGCTCCCGGGCGTGCGCCCGCTGTCACGGCGCGCCTATGCCTGGATCGCGCGCAATCGGATGAAGCTCTCCTGTTCCGTCTCGCCCCGCTGATTCCCTGCGCCGATTGCCCGCACAGCTGGCGACCCCGATCCGTGGACTCCGTTTTCTTCTTCGGCGATCCGGGCGACGCCCAGCCTCACGATCTGCACGTTCGCCGGCTGTGTCACGTCGCCCGTCTAAAAATAGAGCAGTCGCCCCGCACTGACCGCGCGGCAGGCAGGGCGCCTGGCTCGGCACGCCGGCGCCGCGTCTTGTAACCCACCGCGGTCCGAAGCCTTTCTTCGGGATGCCCGCACCATTGCGGCTTGGCACGCACGGTGCACTGAGACCTCGCTGAACGACGCGCGAGCCAACGGCGGCTTCGCGTCAGAGAGCAAAGGCGCTGCGGTCTCGATGACGAGACCCTGGCGCCTTTTTTTGTTCAGGAGGTCGAATGGAGCTCAGCCGCCGCGAGTTCGTCACGACCAGTGTCACTGCCACCCTGCTGGCCGGCCTGCCCGCCCGGTGGCGGGGAACCGCGTACGCGTCGGACGCGCCGGAGACGCCGAAGGTGCGGATCGGGATCATCGCGCTGACCGACTGCTCGTCGATCGTCATGGCCCACGAGCTGGGCCTGTTCAAGAAGCACGGGATCGAGTCGACGATCTCGAAGGAAGCGTCGTGGGCCGTGATCCGTGACCGGCTCACGCTCGGCGAAAATCAGGCGACGCACCTCCTGCTCGGCATCCCCTACGCCGCCACGATGGGGCTTCAGGGCTCGCCGCAGAAGCCGATGATCATCCCGATGTACCTGAACCGGAACGGTCAGGCCATCACGCTCACGAAGTCGCTCCTCGAGAAGGGCGTGAAGACGCCGCAGCAGGTCAGGCCGCTCGCGCTCGAGGCAAAGGCCAAGGGCAATCCCATGACCTTCGCCATGACCTACCCGCCCGGGACGCACGCGATGTGGACGCGCTACTGGCTGGGCGCGGGCGGCATCAATCCCGATCGCGACGTCGCGCTCATCACCATCCCCCCGGCCCAGATGGTCGCCAACATGAAGGTCGGCAAGATGGATGGCTACTGCGTGGGCGAGCCGTGGGGAGCGCGCGCCATCGCCGACGGTATCGGCTTCACCGCCATCACGACCCAGCAGCTCTGGAAGGACCATCCCGAGAAGGTCCTCGGCTTCACCGAGGAGTTCGCGACGAAGAACCCGAAGACGGTGAAGGCCGTGATGCGCGCCGTCCTCGAGGCCAGCCAGTGGAACGACAAGCTCGAGAACCGGGTCCGGATGGCCGAGGTCGTCGCGCAGGCGCAGTACATCAACTGCCCGAAGGAGATCATCCTCGGCCGCCTGCTCGGGGACTACGACTACGGCGACGGGCGCAAGGAGAAGGACAAGTACTACATGACCTTCTTCGACCGGCAGACGAACTTTCCCCAGAAGTCCCACGGCGTGTGGTGGCTCACCCAGTTCCGGCGCTGGGGAATGGTGAAGGAGCCGCCCGACTACAAGGGCCTGGTCGACCGCGTGCACCGGCCCGACATCTTCCGCGAGGTCGCGAAGGAGATTGGCGTGGAGACGCCGCGCGAGGACATGAAGAAGGAAACGCTGTTCGACGGGGTCACGTTCGATCCGGCCAAGCCCGAGGAATACGCCAGGGGCTTCGCCGTCCACTCGATGGCCTAGGAGATCTCAGATGTCGCGTACGACGGCGAGGAGCGTGCTGCTGCCCGTGCTGGGCGTGGTCGGCGTGCTCGTGATCTGGACCGTGATCAGCGAGACGGTGACGAAGGAGCTGCCGTCGCCGCTCAAGACGTGGCAGGAGTCACGCCGGTACGTGCTGGAGCCGTTCTTCAAGGACGGCGAGATGAACCAGGGCATCGGTCGCCTCGCCTTCTACTCGCTCGTGCGGGTGGGGAAGGGCTTCCTGCTCGCGCTCGCCATCGGCACGCCGCTCGGCTTCCTGCTCGGGCTCTCGCGCTCGTTCCACCAGTCCTTCGATCCCATCGTCCAGTTCCTGCGCCCGATCTCGCCGCTGGCCTGGCTGCCGCTCGGTCTCGTCATCTTCCAGAAGTCGGAGCCGGCCGCGATCTTCACCATCGCGCTCTGCGCGATGTGGCCGACCGTGATCAACACCGCGGTGGGCGTGCGCTCGATCAGCCAGGACTACCTGAACGTGGGCCGCGTGCTCAAGCTCTCGCGCTTCAAGATGCTGACGAAGATCATCATCCCGGCGTCGCTGCCCTACGTCTTCACCGGCTACCGGCTCTCCCTCGGGCTGGCCTGGCTCGTGATCGTGGCCTCCGAGATGCTGACCGGTACGCCGGGCGTCGGCGGCTTCCTGTGGCAGGAATACAACAGCCTCGTCTATTCGCACATCTTGTTGTCCGTCATCACGATCGGCGCCATCGGCTTCACCCTCGATCGCGTCATGGGCTTCGTCGAGGCCCGAGTTCGGGCGGTCTGATGGCATTTCTCGAAGTCCGCGGCGTCCGGAAAGCGTTCGTGACGCCGCGGGGAACCACCGATGTTCTCGGCGGTGTCGACCTCGCGCTGGAGGATGGCGAGTTCGTCGCCGTGGTCGGGTACTCGGGATCCGGCAAGACGACCCTCGTGAACCTCGTGGCGGGCCTGCTCACGGCCGACGCCGGGGAAATCGTTCTGGACGGTGAGCGCGTGAGCGGACCCGGGCCCGAGCGCGGCATCGTCTTCCAGCAGTATTCGCTGCTGCCGTGGATGACCGTCCACGAGAACGTCGCGCTCGCGGTGGATGCCGTCAATCCGGGGTTGCCGTCTCGCGACCGGCGCCGAATCACCGACGAGCTCGTCGACCTCGTGAACCTGACGCCGGCAGCCTGGAAGCGTCCGCGCGAGCTGTCGGGCGGGATGCGTCAGCGGGTGGCGGTCGCGCGTGGCCTGGCCATGCAGCCGAAGCTGCTCCTGATGGATGAGCCGTTCAGCGCTCTCGACGCCCTGACGCGCGCGACCCTCCAGGACGAGCTCCTGCGGATCTGGGGCGAGCGCCGAACGACGGTCATCCTGATCACCAACGACGTGGACGAGGCGATTCTGCTCGCCGACCGGATCTATCCGATGACGCCGGGACCCGCGGCGACCCTCGGTCCGGCCATCGAGGTCGGCTTGCCGCGGCCACGCCAGCGCCGTCACATGAGCCTCACGCCCGCGTATCAGAAGGCGCGGCAGGCGCTGGTCGAATTCTTGAAGTCTTCTGTGACGAAGCCGCCAGCCCGGCTCGGTCCGCAGGTCGCCTGAGCGAGGTGCCCGTGGCTCCGTCCTTCGTGGAGATCGCCCAGCTCGGCAAGACGTACGACACACCCACCGGCCCTGCCGTCATCGTCCGCGATTTCACCCTCGCCGTCTGCGAAGGCGAGTTCGTGTGCATCGTCGGCCACTCCGGCTGCGGCAAGTCCACCGTGCTGTCGATCCTCATGGGCCTCAATCTGCCGACCACGGGCGGCGTGGTCATCGGCGGCCGTGAGATCGATGGGCCCGGCACGGACCGCGGCGTCGTCTTCCAGGCGGCCACGCTGCTGCCGTGGCTGACCGTCGGCGACAACGTGCAGATCGCCCTCGACCAGGTCGCCGACCGGAGCAGCGGTGCGACCGCCGAGGCGTATCTGGCCGCCGTCGGCCTCGCCGGCATGGCCAACCGGTATCCTCGCGAGCTCTCGGCCGGCATGCAGCAGCGCGTCGGCATCGCGCGCGCGTTCGCGCTGGAGCCGCGGCTGCTCCTGCTCGATGAGCCGTTCTCGCTGCTCGACGCCCTCACCCGGATGGACCTCCAGGACGAGCTGATGCGGTTGTGGGAGACGACACGCAGGACCGTGATCATGGTCACTCACGACGTGGACGAGGCGCTGCTGCTGGCCGACCGCGTCGTGATGATGACCAACGGCCCAGCGGCGACCATCGGCGACGTGCTCGACGTGCCGTTCGCACGCCCGCGGGCACGCGAGGACATCCTGACCCGCCCGGACTACTTCTGGATGCGCGATCAGATAGTCGGGTTTCTCGAGGCTCAGGCCGATGCCTGAACTGCGGTCGCGGTGGCAGCGCACGCTCTGTCCCTACTGCGGTGTCGGTTGCGGCCTGCTGGTACGCGTCGAGGACGGAGCGGTCACGCGCGTGAAGGGTGACCCCGACCACCCGGCCAACTTCGGCGACGTGTGCGCCAAGGCGGTCCACCTGCCGCCGGCCCTCCGGACACCGGACCGCCTGCTCCACCCCGAGGTACGCAGCCGGTGCGACCGTGAGCGTCGCCGGGTTCCCTGGGAGCTCGCGCTGCGCTTCACCGCCGAGCGGTTGAGCGAGATCATCGCCGCCCACGGTGCCGACGCCGTGGCGGTGTATGCCTCCGGTCAACTCACGACCGAGGAGTACTACCTCGCGAGCAAGCTCACCAGGGGATTCATCGGGACGAACAACTTCGACACGAACTCGCGACTCTGCATGGCCTCGGCCGCCGCCGGCTACGCGCGCTCGCTCGGCTCCGACGGCCCGCCCACGGCGTACGCCGACATCGACGAGGCGGACTGTTTCTTCCTGATCGGGACGAACACCGCCGACTGCCATCCGATCACGTTCAAGCGGATCCGCAAGCGCAAGCTGGCCGCGCCCGACCGCGTGACCGTCATCGTCGCCGATCCGCGCTGGACGGAGACGGCGGACCTTGCCGATCTGCACTTGCCGCTCCGCCCCGGGTCCGACGTCGCGCTGCTGAATGGAATGCTGCACGTGCTGTGGAAGAGCGGCCTCGTCGACGACGCCTTCATCAGCCGGTGCACCACGGGCTGGCCCGAGCTCACTCGAGCGCTCGATCGCTGTCCGCCCGAGCGCGCCGCCGAGATCACCGGGCTCTCGGCCGAGATCATCGTCGAGGCGGCCCGGCGCTTCGGCCGGGCCCGTGCCGCGCTCACGCTCTGGTCCATGGGCGTGAACCAGAGCCACGCCGGAACCGACAAGAATGGAGCGATCCTCAACCTCCATCTGGCCGCCGGACAGATCGGACGGCCGGGCGCGGGGCCGTTCTCGCTCACCGGTCAACCGAACGCGATGGGTGGGCGGGAGACGGGCGGCCTGTCTCATCTGCTGCCAGGGTATCGGCGCGTGACCGAGGCCGCCGAGCGCGCCGACGTCGAGCGGCACTGGGGCCTGACTCCAGGCACCCTTCACGATCGACCCGGGCTCTCGGCGCTCGAGATCTTCGAGCGCGCCGCCGGCGGTGAGGTGAGGGCGCTCTGGATCATCGCCACCAATCCGGCCGCGTCGATGCCGGAGCTCGATCTCGTCGAGAAGGCGCTGCGCCAGGCCGAGCTCGTGATCGTGCAGGACGCCTATCACCCCACCGAGACCACACGCTTTGCCGACGTGCTGCTGCCGGCCGCGCAGTGGCCCGAGAAGGACGGCGTCATGACCAACTCGGAGCGACGGCTCACGTACCTGCCGAAGCTCGTCGACCCCCCCGGAGAGGCGTTGCCCGACTCGGTCATCGTCACGCGCCTGGCCGCCGAGCTGGGTTTCAAACATGCGTTCGCTTACGGCAGTACGGGCGAGATCTTCGCCGAATTTGCCGCGCTCACGGCCGGGAGACCCTGCGACTACTCCGGGGTATCGCACGCCCGCCTGACCAGCGCGGGGCCGCTCCAGTGGCCGGTGCCGACGGCCGATCATGGCGGCACGCCGCGGCTGTACACGGACGCTCGATTTCCCACGACCGACGGTCGGGCCCGTTTCATCGCCGTCGAGCCCGACGATCCGGTCGAGCAGCCCGACGACACCTTCCCGCTCATCCTGACGACGGGGCGGGTACGGGATCACTGGCACACGCTGACGCGGACGGCGAATGCTCCGGCGCTGGTGGCCCGCACACCCGAGCCCATTCTCGAGGTCCATCCGTCGGATGCACGCCGGGCCGGCGTCTCCGATGGCGACTTCGTCGAGATCACCTCCCGACGGGGCAAGGCCGTCGCCCAGTGCCGTGTCGCCCTCACGATCCGCGAGGGCACGTGCTTCCTGCCCTTTCACTGGGGCCGCCGCTTCGGCTTCTACAAGTCGGCCAACAATCTGACCCTGGCGGCGCGCGATCCGATCTCGAAGCAGCCGGAGCTGAAGGCGTGCGCGGTGCGACTGCGGCGAGTCGCGGAGGTCGGGGCGTGAACAAGATCGAGGCCCTCAAGACCGTCCGTGACGGCCTCGACGTGACCGAGGATCTCGTCCGCTTCGCGCGCGAGGGCTGGAAGACGATCGGCGACGACGACAAGGAGCGTTTGAAGTGGGTCGGCGTCTTCTTCCGAAGACCGACTCCCGGCCACTTCATGATGCGGGTCCGCATGCCCAACGGGATCCTCACGTCCGGCCAGCTTCGTCTGCTCGCCGAGATCACACGCACGAGTGGCCGCGACGTGGCCGATATCACCACGCGCCAGCAGATCCAGCTCCGCTGGCTGACGATCGAGCAGGTCCCGGAGGTGATCGCGCGCCTCGAAGCCGCCGGCCTCTCGAGCCTGCAGACAGGCATGGACAACATCCGCGGCATCATTGGATGTCCGGCCACCGGCCTCACCTCCAACGAGATCGTCGACACCTCGGGCATCGCGGCCGAATTCCAGGGAATCTTCCTGGGCAACAAGGCCTTCACGAACCTTCCGCGCAAGTTCAACGTCACGATCACCGGGTGCCCTGACAACTGTACGACCGCCGAGACCCAGGACATCGCCATGACGCCGGCCATCGGCGAGGGCGACAGCGTGGGCTTCAACCTCGCCGTGGGCGGCAAGCAGGGCTCGGGCGGCCCGACCTTCGCCACGTCGCTGGACGTCTTCGTCCGTCCCGAGGAGGCGGCCGAGGTCTGCGCCGCCATCGCCCTCATCTTCCGCGACCATGGCCCGCGCGAATCGCGCTCGAAATCGCGGCTGGCGTTCCTCGTCGAGAGCTGGGGCGCCGAGAAGCTGCGCAAGGAGCTGGAAGTGCGGCTCGGGCGGCCTCTGCCACCCGCGGGCCGTGACGCACGGCGCGCCACCGTCACGGATCACGTCGGCGTCTTCCGCCAGCGCCAGCATGGAATGAACTACGTGGGCCTCAAGACACCGGTCGGTCGCGTCACGAGCGGTCACTTGCTGGAGCTGGCGAGGCTGGCGGAGACGTATGGGCGCGGCGAGCTTCGCCTGACGCCGGCGCAGAACGTATTGATTCCGCACGTCGCCGATGTCCGACTGGGCGCGCTGCTCAAGGAACCACTGCTCGAGGAGCTGCCGTACAACCCGTCCGAGATTCGCCGCGGGCTCTCCGCGTGCACGGGCACCGACTTCTGCAACCTGGCGTTGATCGACACGAAGACGCGGGCCCTCGATCTCGCCCGCGAGTTCGAGGCGCGTATCGCAAAGACCCGCCCGCTGACGGTGCGCTGGTCGGGCTGCCCGGCCGGCTGCGGCAATCACCACACGGCCGACGTCGGGTTGCAGGGCTGCAAGGTCAAGGTGGACGGCAAGATCGTGGACGGCGTTCACGTCTTCGTCGGCGGACGCGGCGGACAACAGGCCCGGGCCGGCGTGCGCATCCTCGAAGACGTGCCGTGCGACGAGTTGCCGGCGGTGCTCGAGCGTCTGCACAAGTTCTTTCCCCGGGCGGGCCGGGCCGAGGAGACCGTGGGATGAGCGGCTTCGTCTCGTTCATCGGCGCCGGACCCGGCGATCCCGACCTCGTCACCGTGAAAGCGCTCCGCCGGCTCCGTGAGGCCGATGTGGTGATCCACGATCGGCTCGTGCCGCAGGCACTCCTCCACGAGGTAGCGGCCGGCGCCGAGATCATCGACGTCGGCAAGGCACCTCGTCGCCACTGCATCGGCCAGTCCGAGATCAACTGGCTCCTGGTCGACCGCGCCCGGCAGCGCCGGAACGTGGCGCGCCTGAAGGGCGGTGACCCTGCGATCTTCGGTCGCCTCGCCGAGGAGATCGCCGCCGTTCGCGCCGCCGGCGTGCCGTTCGAGATCATCCCCGGCGTGACGGCAGCCACCGCGGCCGCGGCGCTCGCCGGAATCTCGCTGACCGAGCGCGGCGCGGCGTCGATGGTCGTGCTGGCGACGGGCACCGACCACAGCGGCCAGTTGCCGGCGAAGCTCGACTGGGACCTCCTCGCTCGAGCCGATGCGACGCTGGTCTTCTACATGGCCGTGCAAGGGCTCCCGACGGTCACCGCGGCGCTTACCGCGCTCGGCCGCGATCCCCGCGAGCCGGCGCTGCTCGTCGAGCGCGCCGCGACGCCTCAGGAGCGCATCGTCCCCGCCAGCCTCGGCGACATCGCGAGCGCCGCGCGAGACGCGGGAATCGAGTCGCCGGCCGTGCTCATCACCGGACCCACGGTGGGCTCGGCCACGGCCCTCATGGCCGCCGGCCGGCTCGTGGCACGAAGCGCGTCCGCGGTCGCGGTGTGACGTGCCCGACTATTTCCCCGCGTTCCTCGACCTGCGCGAGCGCCGGTGCCTCGTGGTCGGCGGAGGACAGATCGGCGAGCGCAAGGCGCGTGAGCTGCTCGCGTGTCGGGCGCGGCTGACCGTCGTGAGTCCGTGTCTGACACCCGGGCTGCGTACGCTGGCGGACGCCGGTCGGCTCGTGTGGCGGGCGCGCACGTTCCTGCGCAGTGACGTCCGGCGCTGCGCGCTGGTGATCACCGCCACCGGCATTCCCGCGCTCGACGCGGCGGTGGCCGTCGAAGCGCGACGCCGCGGCGTGCTCGTCAACGTGGTGGACCGTCCCGGCCAGTGCGACTTCATCTTCGGTTCGGTCCTGCGTCGCGGCGAGCTGCAGGTCGCCGTGTCGACAGGCGGCCGCAGTCCGGCGCTCGCGCGGGAAATCCGTCGGGGGCTCGAGCCCCTGTTCGGCCTGGAGTATGCCGAGCTCGTCGAGCAGATCGGGCGAGAGCGCACACGCGCGCGTCTCAGGGCTGAAACGGCGGAGGCCCGCGCGGCGGCCGGTGAAACGGTGGTGGCGCTTGCGCTCAAAGGTGCTCGATCCTTCGCGAGTGGAGAGGCGGAATGAACAAGGTGAGCGAGAGCAACGGTCACGCGGTGAGCGACTGGTGGAGCGAGATCGACGACGAAGTCCTGGCGCTACTGGAGGATGGCCGGCCGGCCAGCCCGGCCGATCTGGCTCGGCGGCTCGGCCTTTCCGAAGCCGCGGCGTCGTCGCTGCTCTGGGGCCTGGCCAGTGAAGGGAAGATCCGAATCCGTCTCGTCGAGCGCACGTGCTCGTGATTTGAGCAGTACCAGCGCATTGCGCGTTTGTCGGGCAGCCCCGGCAGTCGGCCGGGCCTGCAAGTCCGCGTGAAATAGACCGGGGCCTCCCGGCCCAGGGCGGCACACCCCTTGCTCCCCCGGCAGGTGTTCGCAACAGTGTGGTTGCGAACGAACAGGGACAATGGTGCCCCTCGAGCGGGCGCTATTTTTTTCTCCTGAGGAGGGATCGCATGGCGGACGTGCTCCACGACGTGGTGCTTCGCGCCATCGAGCGCGCGGTGTTCGGCGGCGACCACGGACGTCGCGCGTTCCTCGAGGCGGTGGGCGCCACCACGGCGGTCGCCGCGCTCGCCTCGGTCTTCCCTCTGCAGGCCGGGCTCGCCATCGCCCAGGACAAGGCCGGCCCGATCGAGAAGAAGGATCTGAAGATCGGCTTCATCCCGATCACGTGCGCAACGCCGATCATCATGGCCGAGCCCATGGGGTTCTACAAGAAGCAGGGCCTCAACGTGAGCGTGGTGAAGGCGTCGTCGTGGGCGATGATCCGCGACCTCTCCATCAACGGCGAGACCGACGCCACCCACATGCTCTCGCCGATGCCGCTGGCCATCACCATGGGCGTCGGCTCGCAGTCGGTCCCGTACGTCATGCCGGCCGTGGAGAACATCAATGGCCAGGCCATCACGCTGCACGAGAAGCACAAGGGCATCAAGACGGCCGCCGAGATGAAGGGCTTCAAGTTCGGCGTGCCCTTTGACTACTCGATGCACAACTTCCTGCTGCGCTACGTGCTGGCCGAGGGTGGCGTCGATCCCGACAAGGACGTGCAGATCCGTGCGGTGCCGCCGCCCGAGATGGTGGCCAACCTGCGGGCCGGCAACCTCGACGGCTACCTCGGCCCCGACCCCTTCAACCAGCGCGCCGTCTTCGAGGGCGCCGGCTTCATCTGGATGCTGTCCAAGGACATCTGGCCGGGCCATCCCTGCTGCGCGTTCGCGGCCAAGCGGGAGTTCGCCGAGAAGCTGCCGAATACGTTCAAGGCGGTGCTCAGCGCCATCGTCGACGCGACGCAGTACGCCCACGACAAGACGCACCGCAAGGAGATCGCGGCCGCCATCGCGCCGCGGAACTTCCTCAACCAGCCGGTCGAGGTGGTCGAGCAGGTGTTGACCGGCGTCTATCCCGATGGCCTCGGCAACACGAAGAACGTGCCCGACCGCATCGACTTCGACCCGTTCCCGTATCAGTCGATGGCCATCTGGATCCTCACCCAGCTGAAGCGCTGGGGCTACGTGAAGACCGACATCACGTACAGGAAGGTCGCCGAGGAAGTCTTCCTGGCCACGGCCTGTCGGGATGCCCTGCGCGCCACCGGAGCCCGCGCGCCGGAGTCGAACTCGATCAAGCACACGTTCGTGCTCGGCGGCAAGCCGAAGGTCTTCGATCCCGACAAGCCCGAGGACTACATCAAGTCCTTCGCGATCAAGCGGGCCTGACGGTGGGCCGCGAGCGTCTTCGCGTCGTCTGCTACTCGGTCCTGATCGGCGCCACGCTGCTGGCCCTCTGGCAGGCCAGCGTGGCGGGCACGCCGGCCGGCAAAGGCCTGCCGGGGCCGGTGGCGGTGGCACGGGCCGCGGGTGAGATGCTCGCCAATCCGTTCTACAGCAACGGACCCAACGACAAGGGGATCGGCCTGCAGCTCCTGGCGAGCCTCGGACGGCTGGCGGTCGGCTATGCCGTCGCGTCGGTGGTCGCGATCGCGCTCGGCGTCGTGCTCGGGCTGAGCCCCGCGCTCTACCGCGCGGTCAATCCGTACATCCAGATCCTCAAGCCGATCTCGCCGCTGGCCTGGATGCCGCTCTTCCTCTACACGATCCGCGACTCGGGCTGGGCGGCCGTGCTCGTGATCTTCATGTCGTCGCTGTGGCCGACGCTCGCCAACACCGCGTTCGGCGTGGTCAACATCAAGCGTGACTACCTGCACGTGGCGGCGATCCTCCAGCTGTCGTGGTGGCGCCGCCTGCTCCAGGTCGTCCTGCCCGCGGCCGCGCCGGCGATCGTGGCCGGCCTGCGCATCTCCATCGGGAGCGCGTGGGTGGCCATCGTGGCCGCCGAGATGCTGATCGGCGGCACCGGCATCGGCTACTTCGTGTGGAACGAGTGGAACAACCTCGCCCTGACCAGCGTCATCTTCGCGATCATCGCGATCGGTCTCATCGGGGTGCTGCTCGACGCCGGCCTCGGCCGGCTGAGCCGCCGCCTGGCCTGGAGCGAGTGACCGTGCGGTTTCTCGACATCGATCACGTCAGCAAGGACTTCGGCGGCGTGAGCGTGTTCACCGACGTCGCCTTCGGCATCGCCGAGGGCGAGTTCGTCACGATGATCGGCCATTCCGGCTGCGGCAAGAGCACCCTGCTCAACATCATCGCCGGCCTCGAGCGGCCGAGCGCGGGCGGCGTCGTGCTGTCGGGCCGCGAGATCACCGGCCCCGGCATGGACCGCATGGTCGTGTTCCAGAATTTCTCGCTCATGCCGTGGATGACCGTGTTCGACAACGTCCGCCTGGCCGTGAGGGCCGCTCATCCCGACTGGGGCCGCCGCCGCGTGGCCGAGTGGGTCCAGCGGTATGTCGACATGGTCGGCCTCACCGGCGCCGAGACGAAGCGCCCCGCGGCGCTGTCGGGCGGAATGCGCCAGCGCGTCGGCCTGGCCCGCGCGTTCTCCACCGAGCCCAAGGTGCTGCTGCTCGACGAGCCGTTCGCCCAGATCGACGCGCTGACGCGCGGTGTGATCCAGGACGAGCTGGTGAGGATGTGGTCGGCCAGTCGCAATACCGTCTTCATGGTCACCCACGACGTGGACGAGGCCATCTTGCTGTCGGACCGCATCGCCCTCATGACGAAGGGGCCGGGCGCACGGCTGGCCGAGATCATTCCGGTGAAGATCCCGAGGCCGCGTACCCGCGCGGAGCTCATCGACGATCCCGAATACCTGCGTTTGCGAAATCACATCCTCCACTTCCTCGTCGAGGCCGCTCAGCGGCCGGCCGCCGCCGAGGTGGAGATCGCGGCAAGCACGGGCCGCTTGCCGTCGCTGGCCACCGACTAGACCCGAGACCCGAGGAGGAGCCATGGATCGCACCACCGCCCTTCAGACGATCCGAGCCGCCCGGAGCAACCGCGGCATCAGCTACGACGATCTGGCGAAGAAGATCGGCACCAAGGACGCGACCTACCTGGCCGCGGCGCTGCACGGGCAGCACCGGCTGAACGCGGACGAAGCCAAGAAGCTGGCCGAGATCCTCGGCGTCGGCGTCGAGCTGGCCGCCGTCACGACGGCCATGCCGCTGCGCACCGATTTCCCGCTC
>MNEG01000109.1 GCA_001917585.1 Candidatus Rokubacteria bacterium 13_1_40CM_68_15 | reverse complement strand
TTCGGCTTCGTGAAGGATCATCTGGCTCTCAAGCGCGGCAAGGTCCGCTGCATCCGCGACGAGGTGGCGGCGGTCGCGGCGGAAACTCCCGCCGTTGCCGAGGAGGCCCTCAGGCTGATCGAGGTCGAGTACGAAGAGCTGCCGGCCGTGTTCTCACCGGCGGCCGCCCTGGCCGCCGGCGCTCCCCTCGTTCACGAGGACGTCGGCACCAACGTCACCGCGCTTCGCTACCAGTTCACCCACGGCGACGTCGACCGCGCGTTCGCCGACGCGACCACGGTGGTCGAGGGTGAGTACACGCTGAACTTCGTCACGCCCGCGTGTCTGGGGACCATGGTGGCCATCGCCGACTGGGATCCCGAGGGCCGGCTGACGATGTGGAGCACGACCCAGGTCCCGTTTCTCTACCAGCGCGATCTCGCCCACGCCCTCGGCGTCAGCGGTGATCGGGTGCGCGTACTCCAGCCGCCCGTCGGCGGCAACTTCGGGCGCGGCCTCGATCTCTACCCGATCGACATCATCGCGGCGCTGCTCGCGCGTCGCACCCGTCGGCCGGTGAAGATCGAATTCGATCGCGTGGAGGAGTTCGTGGCCTGTCCGACGCGCGAGCCGTGCACGATCCGCCTGCGCACGGCGGCGGCGACCGACGGCCGACTGCTGGCCCGTGACGCCCACGTCACGATCGACAACGGCGCCTACGTCTCGTGGGGCTCCACGACGCCCTATGTGATGCTCGGCACCGTCGCCGGGCTCTATCGCTGCCCGAGCGTGCGGTTCGATACGACGATCGTCTACACCAACAATCCCTACTCGGGGTCGATGCGCGGCTACGGAAACTTAGAGTCCACGTTCGCAGTGGAATGCCAGATGGATGATCTGGCCGACCGGCTGAGCATGGACCGCCTCGAGCTTCGCCGCCGCAATGCCGTCAAGCCCGGCGACGTGACCCCTCAGGGGTTCGTCATCACCTCGTGCGCGATGAAGGAATGTCTCGATACCGTCGGCGACGAGATCGGTCGCGCGGCACCCACGCTGGCGCCGGGCTGGAAGCGCGGCATCGGCTATTCCGGCATGTTCCACGTGGCCGGCGGCGCACGGATCTATCGCTCCGATGGCTGCGGCGCCATCGTGAAGCTCGACGACTTCGGCCGCGTCTCCCTGATCACGGGCGCGACCGAGATCGGTCAGGGGTCCGAGACGGTGCTGGCCATGATCGTCGCCGAGACGCTCGGCGTTCCGCTCGAGCGCGTGGACGTGGTGAACTCCGACACCGCGGTGAAGCCCTGGGACGTCGGCGTCCACGCCAGCCGCACGACCTTCATCGCCGGCAACGCCGCCCGGCTCGCCGCCGAGAAGATCCGCACCCGCCTCCTCGAGATCGCGGCCGAGCAGCTCGAGGCGGGGCCCGGCGATCTCGCGGTGAAGGACGGCTGGGTGTTCGTCCGCGCCGAGCCCGGGCGGCGACTCGCCTACGACCGTGTGGTCCGCGCCGGGCACCTGCGCGAGCATGGCGAGACCCTCGTGGCCGAGGCGTTCTACGATCCCCCCACCGAGATGCTCGACAAGGACCTGCGCGGCAACGTTTCCGCGAGCTACGGCTTCGCCGCCCAGGCGGTGATGCTCGATGTGGAACTGACAACTGGCAAGGTGTGCGTGCGGCGCGTCGTCTCCGCCCACGACGTCGGCCGCGCGCTGAACCCGCTGGCCGCCGAGGGCCAGGTCCACGGCGGCATCCACATGGGCCTGGGATATGCGCTGTCGGAGCGGCTCGTCGTCGAGGCCGGTCAGATCTTTACGTCCTCGTTCATGGATTATGCGATCCTTCGCGCCGACGACATGCCCGACATCACCGTCCGCTTCGTCGAGAGCGTCGACGCCGAGGGCCCGTTCGGGGCCAAGGGACTCGGCGAGTCCGGCGCGATCCCGGTCTCGGCCGCCGTGGCCAACGCCCTGAAGGACGCGCTCGGCGTGGCCTTCACCGAGCTGCCGATCACGCCCGCGTGCATCCACGCGGCGGTGTCCGCGCGATGAAGCTGCTCGAAGGCCTTCGCGTGCTCGATCTCTCCCGGATGCTGGCCGGGCCCTACGGCTCGATGCTGCTGGCCGACATGGGCGCCGAGGTCATCAAGGTCGAGGAGCCCGACGGCGGCGATCCGATGCGCCTCATGGGCCCGCCGTTCCTGCCCGACGGCGAGAGCGCGTACTTCCTCTCGATCAACCGCAACAAGAAGTCGATCGCGCTCGACCTCACCACGCCGGCGGGCCGCGACGTCTTCCTCGACCTGGCTTGCGCGGCCGACGTGGTGTGGGAGAATTTTCGCCCGGGTGTCCTGGCGCGACTCGGCTGCGATCACGCCGCGCTCAAGGCCGTGAATCCGCGTTTGGTCCTCTGCTCGATCTCGGCCTACGGTCAGAACGGCCCCTACCGTGACTGGCCGGCGTTCGATCTGGCGCTCCAGGCGATGGGCGGCGCGATGAGTATCACCGGCGAGCCCGGTGGCCGGCCCATCCGTATGGGCCTGCCGATGGGCGATCTCGCCGGTGGAATGTTCGGCGCCTTTGCCGTCGTGGCCGCGCTCCTCCGTCGGCAGACGACGGGGCAGGGGACGCACGTGGATCTGTCGCTGCTCGACTGTCAGGTGTCGCTCCTCACCTATCTGGCGCAGTACTACTGGGCCGACGGCCGCGTGCCGGGCCCGCAAGGATCGGGGCACACGTCGGTCGTGCCCTACCAGGCGCTCGCCACCCGCGACGGCCACCTGATCGTCGCCGTCTTCGCCGAGAAGTTCTGGCGCGGCTTCTGCGTGGCCATCGGCCATCCCGAGTGGGAGCGGGATCCCCGCTTCGCCACCAACCGCGACCGCCTGTCCAACCGACCGACGCTCATGACGCTCGTGGGAGACGTTCTCACGACTCGCACCACGGACGAGTGGCTGTCGCGCATGCAAGCCGAAGGAGTACCGGCGGCGCCGATTCTCGGCGTGGACCGCGTGCTCGAGGATCCGCAGGTGAAGCATCGCCAGATGGTGGTGGAGATGAAGCATCCACGTCACGGCGCCACGGCGACCCTCGGCACGCCGATCAAGTGCGACGGCGAGATGGGCCTCGACGTGACGCCGCCGCCTCGCCTCGGCGAGCACACCGACGCCCTGCTGCGTGGACTGCTCGACTACGACGCCGGGCGCATCGAGGCGCTTCGTCAGGCGGGAGTGATCAAATGAAGATCGCAGTCCTTGGCGGCGGAAACGGAGGCCACGCGGTGGCGGCCGAGCTTGCGCTCGGCGGACATGCCGTCCGTCTGTGGCGGCGCGACGCGGCGTCACTGGAGCCCGTGCGCAAGGCCGGCGGCATCACGCTCGTGGCCGAAGGCAAGCCGGCCAAGGCCGCGCTCGCCGCGGTCACGGGGGACCTCGCCGAGGCGGTGACCGGCGCCGACGTGATCGTTGTCGCGACACCGGCGACGGCGCACGAAGACGTCGCCCGAAGCCTGGGCTCCCATCTCACCGAGCGCCAGGTGGTGCTCCTGACGCCGGGGACGTTCGGCGCCTACGTGATGGCGCGCGAGATCGCCCGCACCGGAGGCCGGATGCCACTCGCCTTCGCCGAGACGGGAACGCTGCCCTACCTGGCGCGACTGACGGGGCCGTCCGAGGTGAAGGTACCCGTGCGCGCCGCGAACTTGCCGACCGGAGTATTTCCGGCGGCGCGAACGAAAGACGTGCTTTCGACGCTTCGCCAGCTCTACCCGGTGGTGCGCCCGTGCGCCGATGTCCTCGACACCGCGCTGACCAACGCCGGGCCCGTCATCCACCCGCCGCTCGTCCTCCTCAACGCCGGCGCCATCGACCGCGGGCGCTTCGACATTCACGTGGCGGGGACGACGGCGAGCACCCAGCGCCTCGTCGAGGCGGTGGACGCCGAGCGGGTGGCCTCCCGGTCGGGCTTGGGCTACCCGGCGCCGCACTACGAGCTGGCGACGTACTACGACGAGCGGCGTGCGGCCGAAGGCCTCTATGGCGCCGGCGCGCGCGCGAGGCTCGAGGCCAGCGGTCTGTGGAACGAGACCCTGACGTTCGAGCACCGCTACGTCACCGAGGATGCGGCCCTCGGGCTCTCGCTCCTCGAGTCGGCGGCGCGCACGGTGAGCATCGACTCGCCCGCGATCAGCGGTCTCCTGCTCCTCTTCGGCGCGTTGCTTGGCCGCCGCCTGAGCGGACAGGGCCGCGACCTCGCTCATCTCGGCCTGGGCGATCTGGTGCTGCGCGAAGTGCGGGAGCTGCTTCACGACGGGTGGCACTCTCACCTGTGGCGGCGCGCGATCAAGTGACGGCGGGGTTGCTGCTCCGTCGACTGGCCCACGACGGTCGCGGTGGGTGGCGGCACGGCGACGCGCGGTTTTTCCTCATCCGGCCCGAGACCCTCATCGGTGTGCAGAAGGCCGTCGAGCGCGCGCTCGGCGCTCGGGCCGCGGAGTGTTTCGTCGAGGGCGGCCGCACCGGTGGCGCCCGCGTGCTGCGCTCGCTCGCCGGAAGCGCCGAGGAACGTGCCCGAGCGCTGACGGCGATGGCCGCCGAGCTGGGCTGGGGGATCCTGACCCTCGAGTCGCTCACGTCCACGTCGTTCGTCGTCACCGCGTCGAATTCGCCGTTCCTGACCCTCGAGTCGCTCACGTCCACGTCGTTCGTCGTCACCGCGTCGAATTCGCCGTTCGCCGAGGCCCACGCCGCGACTCGCGATCCGGTCTGCCACTTGACGCGCGGCGTGCTGGAAGCGCTCGCCGAGAATCTCTTCGGACGCCCCGTGCCCGTGCACGAGACCCACTGCGAAGCCGCCGGCGCGTCGCGTTGCCGGTTCGAAGCGGCCGTGGACGTGTCGTTGCGCCCCGCGCAGGGCGGGGGGGAAATGGGGGGGACGTCTCGTTCCCCCCATTCTTCACAATCTTGAGCGCGGCGGCTCTCACTCACGTGGTGATCTCGGGCCTGGCCACGGGCAGCATCTATGCGCTCATGGCGCTGGCGCTCGTCATCGTCTACAACGCGACGCGGGCGCTCAATTTCGCGCAGGGTGAGATGCTCATGGTGTCGGCCTTTCTGGCCTGGACGGCGCAGCGTGCCTTCGGCCTGCCCTTCTGGGCGTCGATCGTGGTCGCCATCGGCGGCGCCGCGCTGCTCGGGTTCATCGTCGAGCGCGTGATCGTCCGGCGCTCGCCGACGGCGACGCACTGGGACGTGCTCATCATCACGCTCGGCCTCTCGCTCGTGCTGCGCGCGCTCGCCGGCATGGTGTGGAGCCACGACGAGTTCCCGTTCCCGTCGTTGTTCAGCAATCGACCCGTCGTCGTCGGTCCCGTCCGCCTGGCGCCGGTCTCGCTCGGCATCATCGGCGCCTCGCTCAGCCTCATGCTCGCGCTCTACGTCCTGTTCACGCGAACGCGCCTGGGCCGGGCGATGCGGGCCGTGGCCCAGAACCCGCGGGCCGCGCGCCTCATGGGCGTGAGCGTCGAGCGGATGTCGAGCATCTCGTGGGTCCTCGCCGCCATGGTGGGCGCGGTGGCCGGCGTGCTGGTGGCGCCGGTCGTCTTCCTGTCCACGAAAATGGGCCTGATCGTGATCAGCGGCTTCACCGCGGCCGTGCTCGGCGGCTTCGGCTCGATGCCGGGGGCCGTGGCCGGCGGGATGCTGCTCGGCGTGATCGAGAATCTCGCGCCGCTCTACTTGCCGTCGGCCATCCGGTACGCGGTGCCGTTCCTGCTCCTGATCGGCATTCTCACCGTACGTCCGGCGGGTCTGCTCGGTCGGGCCACGACACGCAAGGTGTGATGCGACGGGCGGTCCTCCTCGTCTTCGTCATCGTCGGGCTCGCCTGGCCGCTGCTCGCGCCCCGTTACTTCGTCTTCCTGGCCAGCCTCGTGTTCGTCAATGCGATCGTCGCGATGGGCCTGAACCTGCTCTCCGGCTACACGCACCAGCTCTCGTTCGGCCACGCCGGATTTCTGGCCATCGGCGCCTACACGACGGCGCTCCTCGGGCTGCACGGCGGTGGCTTGCCCGCGCCGCTGGCCCTCCTGGGCGCCGGCGTGGTGACGGCCGCCGTCGGCGTAGCCCTCGGTCTGCCGTGTCTCCGGCTCGAGGGCCTGTACCTCACGATGGCGACGCTCGCCTTCGGCTTCGTGGTGATCGAGGCGATCCTGAACCTCGATCGGCTCACCAACGGCGCCGACGGGCTGCGCGTGCCGGCCGCGCGGATGGGCCCGTGGGCGCTGACGACGGATGGAGCGCGCTACTACCTGGTCGTCGTCGTGACCGCGCTGCTCGTCATCGCCGCGCTGAACGTCACCCGCATGCGCGTCGGCCGCGCGCTCCTCGCCATCCGCGAGAGCGAGATCGCCGCCCAGGCCAGCGGCGTGCCGGTGGCGACGTGGAAGACCATCGCCTTCGCGCTGTCCGCCTTCTACACGGGCGTGGCCGGTGGACTCTTCGCCTGGCTGATCGGCACGCTCTCGCCCGATGCCTTCGACGTCTTTCTCTCGGTCGACTTCGTCGTCATGATCATCCTGGGTGGGCTGGGGTCCGTTCCGGGCTCGATCGTGGGCGCCGCCGTGGTGACGGTGCTGAACGACGCGCTGGCCGGCTTCCAGAACTACCGGCCGCTCATCTTCGGCACCATCCTGATCGGCTGCATGCTCTTCATGCCCGGAGGCATTGCCGGCGCATGGCGCCGCCAGACCGCACCTTGAAACAATCGGTGAAACGTACGGAGCCACGCCGCGCCTTGAAACAATCGGTAAAACGTACGGAGCCACGCCGCGCCTTGAACAGGCCACCCACGTTTCGAGCCGGTCTCGCGTGGTCGATACAAAGGAGAACGTGAATGAGGACCTGGATCATCGGTCTGTTGGTGGCCACGCTCACCGCGGCCTCGGCCACGCCCGCAGCCGCCCAGCAAGGGGTGACCGACACCGAGATCGTGCTCGGCTGCTCCAACTCGTTCTCCGGCCCGCTGGCCTTCACCGGCGAGCAGGCCACGCGCTTCGGCGTGGACCTCTACTTCCGCACGCTCAACGACGCCGGTGGCCTCAACGGCCGCAAGGTTCGCACTGTCTATTACGACGATGCGTACAAGCCGCAGGACGCGGCCGCCAACACCAAGAAGCTCGTGGAGCAAGACAAGATCTTCGCCGTCATCGCGCCCCAGGGGACTCCGCCCGTGGTGGCGACGCTCGACTACCTGGAGGAGAACAAGGTTCCGCTGCTCTTCCCCTTCCAGGGCTCGCCGATCACGCGTGGCAAGAAGTACGTGTTCAGCGGCATGACCCTCTACGACCGGCAGTCCCGCATGATGATCGACTATCTCGTGGGTGAGCGGAAGTACAAGACGTTCGCCGCCCTCTACCAGGACGACGAGTACGGCAAGGCCTTCCTCACCGCGTTCGAGAAGGATCTGGCTCGCCACCGGCTCAAGCTCGCCGCGGCCGAACCGGTCAAGCGCGGGGCGACTGACGTGAGCGCACAGATCGCGAAGCTCCAGGCGGCCAAACCCGAAGTCACGTTCCTGGTGCTCGTACCCGCCCCCGGTGCCCAGGCCCTGAAGGAGCGCCAGAAGATCGGCTGGACCGACACCGTCATGGTCTCGGCGGGCCCGCTGACCGACGAGCGTTACCTGTCGCTCGCCGCAGACGCGGCCGAAGGCGTCGAGGGACTCTCGCTCTGGCCGGACCCTGCGACGTCGGACCTTCCCGGCGTGCGCCAGTACCGTGAGGCCATGAAGCGCCACTTTCCGAAGAACGAGCCGAACCGCTACTCGCTCTCCGGCTATTTCGCCGCGATGCTCTTCAGCGAAGGCGCCAAGCGGGCGGGGAAGAATTTGACTCGCGAGAGCCTCGTCACCGGCCTCGAAAGCGTGAAGGACTGGGACAGCGGCATCCTGCCGCCGATCACCATCGGCCCGGACCACGAGACGCAGAAGCAGGGATTCTGGGTCAAGGTCGAGAAGATGCGCTTCAAGACGCTCACGGACTGGCTCAAGAGCGAGTGACAGGGCTCCTCAGCGTCAGCGGCCTCTCGATCAACTTCGGCGGGCTGGCGGCGCTGAGCGACCTCGATCTGGAGGTGGCGGAGGGCGCGATCGTCGCCCTCATCGGTCCCAACGGCGCCGGCAAGACGACGGTCTTCAACGTACTGAGCGGTCTCTATCATCCCTCGCGCGGCCGCGTCACCTTCCGCGGCGACGACCTGCTGGCGCTGGCCCCGTACGCGATCGCGCGCCGCGGCGTCGCGCGGACCTTTCAGAACACCGAGGTGTTCCGGCGGCTGAGCGCTCTCGACAACGTGCTGATTGGGCGTCATGCCCACATCAAGGGAGGTGTCCTCGGCGGCGCACTGGCCCTGCCGCGCGTGCGAAGCGAAGAGGCGCGCGCGCGCCGCGACGCCCGCGCGCTGCTCGACCTGGTCGGCCTCGGCGACTCCGCCAACGTCGAGGCGGCCAGCCTGCCGCTCGGCCACCAGAAGCGACTCGAGATGGCGCGAGCGCTGGCGGCGGAGCCCACGCTGCTCCTGCTCGACGAGCCCGCAGGCGGCCTCAATCCCACGGAGACGCGCGAGCTCATGGGCCTGATTCGCCGGCTGCGCGACGAGCGGAAGCTGACGATCCTCCTGGTCGAGCACGACATGCAGCTCGTCATGGGGATCTCGGATCGCGTCGCCGTCCTCGACCACGGCCGCAAGATCGCCGAGGGCAAGCCGGGTGAGATCTCGCGCGACCCGGCGGTGATCGAGGCCTACCTGGGGGCACCCGAGTAGTGCGAGCCCAGCTCGAGCTCCACGACGTGTCCGTCTCCTACGGCCAGCGGCGCGCCCTCGAGGACGTATCGCTCACGGTGGGCGCCGGAGAGATCGTCGCGCTGCTCGGCGCCAACGGGAGCGGCAAGAGCACGACGCTGCGGACGATCTCCGGCCTCGTCCGCCCGAGCCGCGGGCGGATCGCGTACGAAGGCCGCGATATCACCACGTGGCAGCCTGACGGTATCGTCGCCGCCGGTGTCGGTCACGTCCCCGAGGGCCGCGAGATCTTTTCCGAGTTCACCGTGCTCGAGAATCTCCTGGTCGGCGGCCACACCGCGCCAGCTCGGGAGATCCCGGCCCGCCTTCAGCGCGCGCTGGCGATGTTTCCCGTCTTGCGCGAGCGCCAGCGTCAGCCCGCCGGCACGCTCTCGGGTGGCGAGCAGCAGATGCTCGCCATCGCGCGCGCGCTCATGGCCGCGCCGCGCGTGCTCCTCCTCGACGAGCCGTCACTGGGACTGGCGCCACGGCTGGCGCGGGAGATCTTCCGCATGATCGAGCGGATCAATGCCGCGGGCGTCACCGTGCTGCTCGTGGAGCAGAACGCGCGGCGCGCGCTCGCCGTGGCCGCCCGCGGCTACGTGCTGGAGACCGGCCGCATCGTCATGACGGGCGCGAGCAGCGCGCTCGCCGCCGACCCGCGCGTCCGCGCCGCATACCTCGGCGGATAAAATCATGGGGGGCCTCGAAAGGGCCCCCCAAACCCCCCCACCCTCAGAGCGCCCCAGCTTAGCTGTGGCGCTCCTCGACTACCCGACGGGAGGGAGCCCGACCGCCTTGCGGATCTTGGCCAGCTGCCCGGCGTGATCGTTCCAGTGGAAGTCGAAGAGCGCGCCGACGTACTGGGCGAGCGGGATCTCCTCGGTGCCCATGAACTGCTTGAAGGCCGGGATCCTGGCCTTGCGCGTCTGCAAGTCGGCATCGGACAGCGGACTGACGACGGCGAACACCTTGCGGCGCTGCTCGTCGATGGCGTCGATGAGCTGCTTGAGGCTCATGCGCTTTCGCTCGTCGTTCAGGTAGGGCTTGCCCGCCTCGACGTCGATCACGGGCAGGTTCGTCGGCGCGAACGACTTCAGCGTGGCGGTCTCATCCCATCCAGGCTGAAAGAGCAGGTGAGACAGGATCTCACGCGTCGTCCATTGCCCGGGTGCGTCCGAGCGCTCGAGATGGGGCTCCATGCCCTGAAGCTGACGAGTCAGGTTCGTCCATGCCGCGTCGGTCTTGGCCTTGAGCTCATCGGCGACCTTGCCTGCCATCGAGCACCTCCTTGCGAGCGTAGAGAGGCAGTCTACCGCCTTCGATGCGTGGCTTCGAGGCGAAGATTCAAATCGTTTCGACGAGCCTGTCCAGACATCCTGTCCATCCCCACGTATGATCGTCGGCGATCTTCCTCGTCGCGGCCCGCTCCTGAGTGACCGTCACCTCCGTGGAGTGTCGAGCCCCGCGGTACACTCGGGCTCGTGAGCGCCGTGCGCTGGCCCCTCGTCCTCCTCGTCCTCGCGCTGGCACTCTGGCCATTCGGGCCGGGCGAGTCGCAGTCACGGGTAGAGGTGGTGAGCGGCCTGGAGGTTCCGTGGGCGCTCGCCTTCGCGCCCGACGGCGCGCTCTATCTCACCGAGCGCCCGGGCTTCATCCGTGTCGTCAAGAACGGCCGGCTCGATCCCAAGGCGATCGCGACGCTGACCGTAGCGGCGCGCGGCGAGAGCGGCCTGATGGGGCTCGCGCTGGATCCGGATTTCGCGAAGAACGGCCACCTCTACACGTGCTACACGATGGAGCGCCGTGGCGGCGGACTGATCAACCGCGTGGTCAGGCTCACCGTGCGGAGCGGGCTGGCCACCGACGAGCACGTGCTGATCGACGACATGCCGGGCAACGTCTTTCACGACGGCTGCCGGGTCAAGTTCGGGCCCGACGGCAAGCTCTACGTCACGATGGGTGACGCCGGACAGGACCGGCTCGCGCAGCGCCTCGACTCGCTTGCCGGCAAGATCCTGAGGATCAATGCCGACGGCAGCGTGCCCGCTGACAATCCATTTCAAGGATCGCCCATCTGGACGCTCGGTCATCGGAATCCACAGGGGCTGGCCTGGGATGACCGCGGGCGACTGTTCGAGTCGGAGCACGGGCCATCGGGATTTCCAGGTGGCCACGACGAGATCAACCTCATCCAGCCGGGAAAGAATTACGGCTGGCCGGAGGTCTACGGCAAGCGCGGTGATCCGCGCTTCGTGGACCCGCTGATCGAATCGGGACGCGACACGTGGGCGCCGTCGGGCATCGCGATCCTCGGCGACCATCTCTACGTCGCCGCGCTGCGAGGCAAGCGCCTGCTGCGCATGCGGTTGAGCGGCGACGGCGTCGTGGCCGACGGCGACTGGCTCAAGGGGACCCATGGCCGGCTGCGCGAGGTCGTCGTCGGCCCCGACGGCGCGCTCTACGTCGCGACGAGCAATCGCGACGGCCGCGGCTCGCCGGCGAGCGAGGACGACCGGATCCTGCGCGTATGGCCCTAGAATTTTATTTAAGAGGGCACGGGCACCCGGGCTTCGCCACGCCCGTGCCCCGTCGGGAACCTGCGATGACGGTTGATCCCTGGCCCGATCAGAGTCGCGACAACACGTGACGCAGTCCACGATCTACCAGCGAGACTATGAGTGCATGCCGCGCGAGCGGCTCGAGCGGCTGACGCTCGAGCACATGCGGGCCACGGTCGCCCGCGTGCGCGAGAACCCGGCCTGGGTCAAGCGCCTCGGCGGCGTGCGCTCGGAGGATCTCGCGCACGTCGAGGACTGGCGGCGGCTGCCCTTCCTGACCAAGGAGGAGCTGCGCGACGCCTATCCGTTCGGTCTGGCCTGCGGTCGCGACTACCGGCGCATCCAGATGTCGAGCGGCACCACCGGCAACCCGATTCTCAATCCCTACACGGCGGCCGACATCGAGCAGTGGGGCGAGGTGATGGCGCGCTGCTGCGTCGCCGCCGGTGTGACGGCGCGCGACGTCATCCAGATCACGCCGTCGTTCGGGCTGTTCACCGGTGGCTTCGGCTTCCATTACGGCGCCGAGCGACTGGGCGCGATGATCGTGCCCGTCGGCGCCGGCCGCACGCTGCTCCAGCTCAAGCTGATGCGTGACCTGCGCACGACCGTGCTCGCCGCCATCGCGACGTACCCGCTGCGGCTGCTCGAAGTCGCCCGCGAAGAGCGGTTCGACCTCGGCACGCTCGCGCTGCGCGTCGGGATCTTCGGCTCCGAGATGTGGTCCGATGAGCTGCGGGCTCGGATCGAGCGGGAGCTCTCCATCCGCGCCTTCGACATCATCGGGATGACGGAGACGGGCGGCCCCGGCCTCGGCATCGACTGCGCGGCCCGCGCCGGCATCCACGTCTGGGAGGATCATTATCATGTCGAGATCGTGGACCCGGCCTCGGGCCGTGTCCTGCCCGACGGCGTCGAGGGTGAGCTGGTGGTCTCGGCGCTCACCCGTGAGGGACTGCCTCTCGTGCGATATCGCACGCACGACCTCACGCGCATCGTCTCTCGCGCCGCGTGCGACTGCGGCCGGACGGTGCTGCGCCTCGATCGCCTGCGCGGCCGCACCGACGACATGGTCATCTTCAAGGGGGTGAACTTCTACCCGCGCCAGATCGAGCAGGTGCTGCTGCGCCAGCCCGGGCTCAGCCACGAGTACCAGATCGTGCTGGACGCCGACGGCGGTGGCGAGCGCATGACCGTGATGATCGAGGCCGAGCCGGGCTGTGACGCGGTCGTGGCCACGCGGGTGCGCCGTGAGCTCCACGATCTCCTGAGCCTCAGTCCTGACCTCAAGCTCTGCCGGCTCGGCGAGATCGAGCGCGCCCAGGGCAAGGCGGTTCGCGTGGTGGATTTGCGAGCCGAGGGCCGGTCGCGGGCACGAGGCGAGCGGTGAAATGGCCGGAGATGAGCCGCCCGCGCGCGTGATGGCCACCCTCGAACCGGTCTTCTCGCCGCGCGCGGTCGCCGTCCTCGGCGTCTCGCGCAATCCCGCGAAGCTCGGCCATCGGCTGCTCCAGAACCTGAAGGAGTCGGGCTTCCTCGGAACGGTGTATCCCGTGAACCCGTCCGGCGAGGCGATCCTCGGCTTCGCGAGCGTGTCGTCGATCGAGGCGCTGCCCGAAGGCATCGACCTGGCGCTCGTGAGCTTGCCCGCGGCCGCCGTGCCCGGCGCGATCCGCGCGCTGGCCGGGCGGCGGGCCCGTGTCGCCGTCGTGCTCTCCTCGGGCTTCGGTGAGGTCGATGCCGCGGGGCGAGACACGCAGGCCAGCTTGCTCGAGACCGCGAAGGCCGCTGGCCTTCGTCTCGTCGGACCCAACTGCATGGGCGTGTACTCGGCGCCGGTCCGGCTCAACGGTACTTACTTCTGGGACCTGCCCCGTATTGGCGGCGGCATCGGCGTCGTGTCCCAGAGCGGCGCCTACGGCGGGCTCATCATTCGCTATCTCGGCGCACGCGGCCTGGGGGTCTCGCGCTTCCTCTCCATCGGGAACCAGGCCGACGTCGACATCGCCGAGGTGATCGATTACCTCGCCGACGACCCGCACACGACGCTGATCGCGTGCTTCGTGGAGGCGCTGCGCGACGGCCGGCGCTTCGTGGACGTCGCCATGCGCGCCACCGCGCGCAAGCCCGTCGTCGTGCTCAAGGGCGGACGCTCCGCGGCCGGACGTCGGGCCGCCGGTTCGCACACCGGCTCACTCGCGGGAACCTACGACATGTACCGCCCGGCCTGTGGTCGCGCCGGTGTCGTGCTCGCCGAAGAGACCGAGGAGTTTTTCGACGCGATCGAGACCCTGGTCACCGTCGGCGCCCGACGGCCCTCGGCACCGAGCGTCGCCATCGTCACCGTGTCGGGTGGGCCGTCGGTGATCGCCGCGGACTGTGCCGAGCGTTCCGGGCTCGCCGTGCCGGGCCTGGACGATCGCGTCCAGGCCGTGCTGCGCGGGCTCTTGCCGCCCTTCGCCGCGGTGGGAAATCCGGTCGATCTCACGCCCCAGGTCGAGTGGGAGAAGATCGCGCCTGCCGTGAGGTGCGTCCTCGACCAGCCGGAGATCGCCGGCGCCATCGCCGTCAACGTGGGCCTCGACATCCCCGAGTTCGCCGACGGTGTCGTGGCCGCGGCGCAAGCGACCGGCAAGCCGGTCGTCGCGTTCACGGCCGACACCCCGGAGATCACCGGGCGCTTCAAGACGGCCGGCGTGCCCGTCATGCCGACCCCGGAGCGAGCCGTGCGCGCGTGGCGAGCGCTGTGGTCGGCGCGAGCTGCCGCCACGTGCCCGGCCGCGGGGCCACCACGGCGGCTGCCGCCCGACGTGGCGCGTGCGCTCGAGACGCATCGCGGCCCGCTGCCGTATGCGCAGGCGCGCCGCGCGCTGGAAGCGTACGGCGTTCGATTCTGTCGCGAGACGACGGTACCCGGCCCCGACGAGACGGTTGCCGCGGCAGAGCGAATCGGTTATCCCGTCGTGGTGAAGGCCAGCGTCGACGACGTCCTGCACAAGACCGAGGCCGGGGCGGTCCGGCTGGGCCTCACGTCGGCCGAAGCGGTGCGCGGCGCGGCACGAGAGATGGCGACCCGCACCGGTGCGCGGGAGTTCGTCGTGCAGCAGCATGTCGGACCCGGCGTCGAGGTTCTCATCGGCGCGCGGCGCGACGCCGTGTTCGGTCCCGTCGTCGCGGTCGGCACGGGGGGCATCATGGCCGAGGTCATCGGCGACGTCTCCTTTCGCCTTGCGCCGGTGGATGCCGACGAGGCGTGCGCGATGCTCCGGGAGGGCGCGCGTGAGCGACTGCTGGCGGGCCCGCGCGGGCTTCCCGCGTGTGACGTGGGGCCGCTGGCCGAGATGATCGTTGCCGTGAGCGACTTGATGTGCGTCGAGCCGCGCGTGCTGGAGGTGGACCTGAACCCGGTGATCGCGGCCGGCGCCACCGCCGTCGCCGTGGACGCGCTCGTCATCGTGGGTTGACGGCGGCGATGCTCATCGACGATTGGATGCCGGTGTACGACGCCGTCGAGCGACATGAGCGCCTGATCGCATTCCCGACGGCGACCGTGTATGCGGCGCTCTGGCGGACCGACTTCGCCACGTCGGGGGTGGTGCGATGGCTCCTGGCACTCCGCGGTTTGGGGAAGCCGCGACGGCTGACGCTCGCCAGTCTGACCGACCGTGGATTCGTCGCGCTCGGTGATCGCCCACCGCGGGAGGTGGCCTTCGGCGTGGCCGGAAAGTTCTGGACGCCGTCCGGCGGTCGCGTGCCGCTGAACGCCGAGGCCTTCCGTCGCTTCGAGTGGCCGGGCTGCGCCAAGGCGGTCTGGAACTTCACCGCGGACGACGCGGGCAGCGGCTCGACTCGCCTGGCGACAGAGACCAGAATCCGGTGCGTGGACGACGCCGCCCGTCGCCGCTTCCGCCCGTACTGGGTGGTGGTCGGCCGCTTCAGTGGCCTGATCCGGATCAGCATGCTCCGCGCCATCGCGCAGGAGGCATCACGATGAAGCACGACGACGTCGCCCTGACCGACGAGCAGCGCATGATCCGCGATCTCGCCCGCAAGGTCGCGCGGGAGAAGATCGCGCGCTGGGCGGCCGAGATCGACGAGCAGGAGCGTTACCCGACGGAGTCCATCGAGGCGATCAAGGAGGCCGGGCTCTACGGCATCTGGGTCCCCGAGGAATATGGCGGCTCCGACATGGGCTGCCTGGCCCTGGCGCTCGCGGCCGAGGAGGTCGCCTGGGCGTGCGCCGCGACGGCCACGCAATACGTCGATCAGCCGCTCGGGGGGCTGCCCATCCTCTATTTCGGCACGGACGAGCAGAAGAAGAAGTACCTGCCACGCTTGGCGACGGGCGAGCTGCTGGCGGCATACTCGCTCTCGGAGCCCGAAGCCGGCTCCGACGCGGCCGGGCTTCGCATGACGGCCGTGCGCCGAGGCGACCACTACGTGCTGAACGGCTCCAAGCAGTGGTGCACCAACGGCGACCACGCCGGCATCCTTACCGTCTTCGCGACAGTCGATCGGGCCAAGCGCGCCAAGGGCATCACGGCGTTCCTCATCGAGCCGGACATGCCGGGCTTCGCCGTCGGCAAGAAGGAAAAGAAGATGGGCATCCGCGGGTCGCCGACGGTCGCGCTCCACTTCACCGACTGCCGCGTGCCCGTCGAGCAACGGCTCGGCGAGGAGGGCGAGGGCTTCAAGATCGCGATGGCGACGCTCGACGTCACCCGTCCGGCCACCGGCTCGATGGCCGTCGGCATCGCGCAGGCCGCCCTCGATGCCGCCGTTGGCTACGCCAAGGAGCGCAAGCAGTTCGGCCAGCGCATCGGCGATTTCCAGGGAATCCAGTTCATGCTCGCCGACATGGCCATCCAGGTGCACGCAGCGCGACTCATGGTGCATTACGCCGCGCGCCAGGTAGACGCCGGCATCCGCGGCAACAGCTACGAGGCCTCGATGGCCAAGTGCTGGGCCGGCGACGCGGCCATGAAGGTCGCCACCGACGCCGTGCAAGTCTTTGGCGGCTACGGTTACACGCGCGAGTTCCCGGTCGAGCGCTTCATGCGCGACGCCAAGATCATGCAGATCTACGAGGGCACCAACCAGATCCAGCGCCTGATCATCGCCCGCGAGCTGCTCGGTGGCTGAGCGGCTGTCGCCGCTCGACGTGGCCGCCCTGCTGCGCGCCGCCGCTGCGCAGCTCGCCGCCGAGCTCGGCGGGCTGTCCGAAGCCGCGCTGTGGCACCATCCGGCGCCGGGGGAGTGGTGCGCCAAGGAAGTGCTGGGTCATCTCATCGAGGCCGAGCGCCGCGGCTTTGCCGGCCGCATCCGTACGCTGCTGGCGGAGACCCGGCCGACATTCGTGGGCTGGGACCCGGCCGACGTCGCGCGCGAGCGAAAGGATTGCGAGCGGAACGTGCGCGAGCTGCTGGTCGAGTTCGGCGCCCTTCGGGACGAGAGCGCCGACCTCGTGGCGGGGCTGCGCGCGGCCGATCTCTCACGGGGTGGCGATCATCCCAAGGTCGGCTTCCTCACCGTCGGTGACCTGCTGGCGGAATGGGTGCACCACGACCGCAATCACCTCCGCCAGATCCACGCCAACGTCCAGTCCTTCGTCTGGCCGCACATGGGCAACGCGCAGAAGTTCTCCCAGGCGTGATCAGGCTCGGCCTCGGTCTCTCCGTGCAGCATCCCCCGGGCGATTCGCAGGCCGAGCGCTTCCGGGATCACGTCGAGCAGGTGCGGCTGGCGCGCGCCGTCGGCTTCGACCTGGTCTTTGCCAGCCAGCACTACCTCTCGCATCCCTTCACGTACTTCCAGCCATTCCCCACGCTCGGACGGATCGCCGCCGAAGCCGACGGCATGACGATCGGCACCGGAATATTGTTGTTGCCGCTCCACCAGCCCCTCGACGTCGCCGAGCAGGTGGCGACGCTCGACGTGATCTCGGGCGGCCGCTTCATCTTCGGGGTCGGTCTCGGCTACCGCGACGCCGAGACGGAGGCCATGAACCTGAACCCGAAGGAGCGCGTGAGCCGCTACGTCGAGGCGCTCGAGGTCCTCGATCGTCTCTGGTCGGGCGAGCCGGTCACGTACGAGGGCCGCCACTTCCGCCTGAAGGACGTGCGCATCTCGCTGCCCACCCTCCAGCGCCCGCGTCCGCCCATCTGGATGGCCGCCAACGGCGACGTCGCCGTCCGCCGCGCCGCGCGCATGGCCGACGCCTGGTTCATGAATCCGCACTCGACGCTCGCCACCATCGAGCGCCAGCTCGCGCTCTTCCGCGCCGAGCGGGCGGCGATACGGCGTCCGATGGGCGAGGTCCCCCTCATTCGCGAGTGCTACGTCGCTCCCGACGCCGCCACGGCCTACGCCGAGGCGCAGCCCTATCTCGAGCCCAAGTACGAGGCCTATCGCTCATGGGAGCAGGACAAGGCGCTGCCCGCCGGGGAGAGCTTCGACCTATCCTTCGAAGCCCTCGCGCGCGACCGTTTCCTGCTCGGCGACCCCGCTCGCGTGGCCGACGAGCTGCTGCGTTACCGCGAGCGCCTCGGCATCACCGCGGTGATCGTCCGCGCGCAGTGGCCCGGGCTTCCCCAGGCGCGCGTCCTGCGCACGATCCGATTGCTCGGCGAGCGCGTGCTCCCGCGTCTCGGCTTATAATTCCGCCGATCGAGCGCAAGGAGGTCGTATGCATCGTCGCACGTTCCTGAGGGCGACCGTCGCGGGCGCTGCCGTCGCCGGGTTTCCGTTGCCCCTGCGCGCGCAGCCGAAGGCCATCAAGATCGCCGCCATTCACTGCGTGACCGGGCCCCTGGCCGAGCCGGGTCAGGCGTGCCGCCTGGCGGCGCTGATCGCCGTCGACCACGTGAACGCCGCCGGCGGCATCAAGGCGATGGGCGGAGCCAAGCTCGAGCTGATGCTGGGCGACACGCAGACCAAGGCCGACGTCGCGCGCACGGAGGCCGAACGCCTCATCAACGCCGGCGCCCAGATCCTGATGGGCACGTTCAATTCTTCCGACACGAACGCGATCGTTCCGGTCGCCCAGCAACGCCGTGTGCCGTTCCTCGTCGACATCTCGGCGGCCGACCCGATCACGGCGAACGTCGCCCGGGCGGTGAAGGAAGGCCAGCAGAAGGTCCAGTACGTCTACCGCAACTTCCCGACGGGCTCGCTCTTCGGCCAGCGGGCGGTGCAGTATTTCACCGAGATCTTCAAGGAGGCCGGCGTGTCGCCCAAGCGGGTCGTCCTCATGCACTGCAACGACCTCTTCGGGACGAACCAGGCGAAGGGCTTCCAGGCCGCGCACAAGGCCGCCAACCCGTCGTGGGAGATCGTCGAGGTCATCCCGTGGCCGGAGCCGCCGTCGGATCTCTCGACGGAAGTCAGCCGCGCCAAGGCGGCCAAGCCGGACATCATCGCGCCGATCACGCGGCCGGCCAGCGCGCTGCTGCTCCTGCCCGAGCTGCGCAAGCAGCGCGTGGAGGCGATGGGTATCGTCGGCCCCGGCAGCCCCGGGCTCTACGAGGCCGGCCAGCTCACCGCGCTGAAGGAAGACCTCGACTACGTGATGACGTCCGTCCCGTGGCCGAACTTCAAGCATGCGAAGTCCCTGCGGCTCGCCGAGGAGTACCTCAGGCGCTCGGGCGGCAAGATGCTCGACACCAACTCCGGCTACTCGTACGACGGCATCTACGTGATCGCCGACGTGCTCGAGCGCGCGAAATCGACCGACCCCGACGCGGTCGTGGACGCGATGAAAAAGACGAGCTACAAGGACAACCTCATGATCTCCACGGGTCCCGTCGTCTTCAACGAGATCGGCGACAACCCCAACGCATCTCCGGCCATGATCCAGATCCTCAAGCAGAAGCCCGTGGCCGTGTGGCCGAAGGACT
>MNEG01000092.1 GCA_001917585.1 Candidatus Rokubacteria bacterium 13_1_40CM_68_15 | reverse complement strand
GGAGGTAAAAGCCCCCGTGGGCGAGATTCACCAGCCGCACCAGACCGAACGTGAGCGTAAAGCCGCTCGCCAGCAGGAACAGCAGCGCTCCCATGGAGAAGCCGTTGAGCGCCTGGAGGATCCAGGGCGTCATCAACGACGCGCGCGGATGGCGGCGAAGACCCGGGCCGGCGTGAGCGGCAGCGCGGTGATGGAGAGGTCGAGGTCGCGGAGGGCGTCGCACACGGCGTTGGCGATGGCGCCACTCAGCCCCGGATTGCCGCACTCACCGAGGCCGCGCAGGCCGAGCGGATTCGTGTGGGCCGGCACTTCCTGGTAGAACGACTCGACGGGCGGCACGTGATCGGTCGCCGGCAGCGCGTAATCCATCAGCGATCCCGTGAGGAGCTGGCCCTCGGCGTCGTACAGGAGGCTCTCCAGCATCGTGTTGCCGATGCCGAAGGCGACGCCGCCGGTGAGCTGGCCGTCGATCAGCGCCGGGTTCACGGCGCGCCCGACGTCGGCGCCGACCACGATCCGGCGCAGGGTCACCATGCCGGTCTCGACGTCCACGTCCGCGACGACGGCGACCGCGCAGCCCGCGTACGTGACCTTGGGGACGTTGAACGACGCACCGACGGCGAGCCGACGCTCGGCGGCGAGCGCGCCCAGCGTGACGTCGCGGCCGCGCGCGGTCAACACGCCGGCGCCGTACTTGACCTCGTCCTCCGGAACGCCGAACCGCGTCGCGGCCCGGGTACGCGCCTCGGACAGCAGCTTGGCGGCCGCCATGTGGGCGGCGTTGCCCGCCGTCACCGTGCCGCGCGAGCCGTACGTGCCGACGCCGCTCTCCACGGCGGCGGTGTCGGCGTGCCGGACGTCGAAGCGCTCGGCGGGCAGACCGAGCGCGTCGCCGACGATCTGCGCGAGGACGGTCTCGAGGCCCGGGCCCATCGACGCCGCGCCGGTGTCCACGGTGATGCGGCCGTCGGCCCGCGCCTCGAGCTGGGCGGTCTCGAACGGCCCGAGCCCCGTCTTCTCGACGTACACGGCCAGGCCGATCCCGCGGCGGACACCCTGGGCGGCCAGCCGCTTTTGCTCCGCCCGCGCTGCCTCGTAGTCCAGGCGGGCCAGCAACGCTTCGAGGAGCGCGGGGAAATCGCCGGAGTCGTACACCGTGTTGACGCCGAACGACACGGTGCCGATGTCGTACGGCATCTCCTCCGGGCGAATGAGATTACGCCGACGGATCTCGGCCGGGTCGATGCCGAGGCGGGCCGCCGCCGTGTCGAGCAATCGCTCGCGCACGAAGTTGCACTCGGGGCGGCCGGGAGAGCGCAGCGTCCCCACCGGCGTCTTGTTGGTCACGACGTTCCAGAGATCACACGCGTAGTGCGGGACCCGGTACGGCCCGGGCAGCAGCGCGGCGCCGAACTCGGCGGGCACCAGGCCCGCGGTGCGGACGTAGGCGCCGAGGTCCGCGTGGATGATGCTGCGGATGGCGACGATGCGGCCGTCGCGATCGAAGCCGATCTCGATCGCGTGGGCGAGCTCGCGGGCGTGGTTCGTCGCCATGAGACTTTCGGTCCGGTCTTCGATGAAGCGCACCGGCCGCCCGAGCTTCAGCGCGGCCAGCGGGATCAGGATGTCCTCGGGGTAGAGCTCTCCGCGCGCGCCGAATCCGCCGCCGACGTCGACTTCCGTGAGGCGGAGCCCGCCCACCGGCAGCTCGAAGATCGGCGCCAGGATGGAACGATTGATGTGGATGCACTTGGTCGATCCGAGCAGGTGCAGCTCACCGCCGGTGACCGCCGGCGGTACCGCCACCAGGCCCCGCGTCTCCAGCGCGCACGCGGTCTGGCGCGGATACGTGAAGCGCTCGCGAATCACGAGCGGCGCCTCCGCGATGGCGCGGTCGGCGTCGCCAACGCGCATGCGAATCACCGCGACGTTGTTCGAGTCCGTGGCGGGAAACAGTCGGGGCGCGCCGGGCGCCAGTGCCGCCTCGACCGTGGCGCAGACGGAGAGCGGCGCGTACTCCACGTCGATCAGACCGAGGGCGTCGACGGCGACGTAGCGGTCGTCGGCGATCACCAGCGCGATCGGCTCGCCGACGTAGCGGACCACCTCGCGCGCGATGGCCGGCTGCAGGTAGCGCGCGGTGCCGTCGGGCGCCGGCACGCGATTCGGGATCACCGCCTTGTCGGGAACGTCCTGAGCCGTGAGGACGGCCCGAACGCCAGCAAGGGCCAGAGCGCGGCTGGCGTCGATCCGCCCGAGGCGCGCGTGGGCGTGGCGCGAGCGGAGCACGGCCGCCTCCAGCATGCCCGGCACGCGGACGTCGGCGACGAAGCGGCCGGCCCCGGAGGCGAGGCGCTCACCTCCGAGGCGCGGCTCCGCGGATCCGATCATGGCTTCAGCGCTGGTACGGCCCCCGCGCCATATACTCGCTGGGCGACCACGTCCAGAACTGAGAGACGTTCTCGTAGGTCTTGATGGGGACGTTGATCTTCACGTCGCCCAGCGTCGGATGCTTCACCTTGACGACCTTCGAGATGTAGACGTTCTGCACGGGGTTGTCGTACTCGTCGAGGCGGATGGGCCCGCGCGGCGCCGTGAACTTCGCCTTTCTCACCGAGGCCAGAAACGCCTCGCGGTCCTCGACCTTCCCCTGGATGGACTCGGCGGCGACCTTGGCCCAGAGCGCGGTGGTATAGGTCGCCTCGGCGAAGTACGCCGGGATGTACTTGTAGCGCTTCACGAAGGCGTCGATGAACGCCTTCATCTCGGGCGTCTCCAGTCCTTCCGCGTAGTGCAGCGAGTGGCCGATGAGCCCGACCGCGCGCTCGCTCGCCTCGGACAGCACGTCGGCGAGCAGCCAGTAGTTGCCGTGGATCTTGTACTTGCGGTCGTACCCGAAGTCGTACCACTGCTCGAGCAGCCGCAGGCGATCGGTGCCGACCACCGTGGGCAGCACGCAGTCGGTGTCCTGGGGAATGCCGCCGAGGATCGGGCCGTAATCGGTCGTGCCGATCGGCGACCAGAAGATCTTCGCGACCTTCCCGCCCGCCTGCTTGAAGGTCGCCACGGCGCCCAGGGTGTTCTCGTGACCGAACGTGTAGTCCTGGCCGATGAAGGTCGCGTTCCGGCAGCCGAGATCGGTGTAGGCGTAGGCGCCGAACGGGTGGGAGGTCTGGCTGGCCGAGAAGCCGGTCCGGATCACCGAGGGCACGCGCTTCCACTTCGTCAGCTCGTCGGCGCCGGCGATGGAGACGAGCACGGGCACGCCCGTCTCGCGGCTCACCTGCGCGACGGCCGGGCCTTCGTGACCGCAGAGCGGCCCGACGATGAAGTGCACCTTCTCGGCGTGCACGAGCCGGCGGGCATGCGTGATGGCGTTGTCGGGGTTGCAGGCCGTGTCGGCCACCAGCACCTTCACGGGCCGGCCCGCCATCTTGTAGCCTTGCTGCTCCCAGAAGAGCTCGTGACCGCGCACGGAGTCGACGCCGGACTTCGCGATCGGTCCGGTCAGCGGCGCGAGCAGGCCGATCCGGATCTCGGCCGGCGCCTGCGAGAATCCCCGCTCGGCACCCGACACCAGCACGGTGAGGATCGTGAGCGCGACCACGGCGGCTGATCGAAACCTCATCGCGCGCCTCCTGGGCGTAGAATGCGGCAGACGTTACCAGCGCGCTTCGCGGCAAGTCAACCACAGAGGAGACGGCATGGCCCGGCTCGAGCTGCAACGGACGGAGAAGCACAACCGCTTCAACCGTGACTTGCCGCCCAGAGCGCACGCCGCCGATGGCGACGTGATCGTGTTTCACACGACGAGCGCCGACGACGATCAGATCGATCCCGAGCACCCCACGTTCGTCGGGTACGACCGGACGCGCGTGCATCCCCTCACCGGCCCGGTGTTCGTGCGCGACGCCGAGCCGGGCGACGTGCTGGAGGTCGACGTGCTCGACGTGGAGCCGGGCGAGTGGGGCTGGCAGATGCTCACCAGGCATCTCGCCTTTCTCCGCGACTTCGTCGAGAAGGAGACCATCGTCATCTCGCGCATCGACCGCGCCCGCGGCGTGGCGCGCTATCCCTCGGGCGCCGAGGTGGCGCTGGCACCGATGCCGGGGATCATCGGCGTGGCGCCGGCCGCCCACGGCGAGCACCGGACGATTCCGCCCGGGCGCCACGCCGGCAACATCGACGTGCGCGAGGTCCGGCCCGGCGTCTCGCTGCGGATCCCCGTCTTCGTCCCCGGCGCGCTGCTGTCCGTCGGTGACGTCCACGCGGCCCAGGGAGATGGCGAGGTGTGTCTGAACGGTATCGAGACGCGTGGCCGCGTGGAGACGCGCATCCACCTCCACAAGCGCCAGGCTCAGGACCGGCCTCATCTGAAGACACCGACGCACTACGGCCTGCTCGGTACCGGCCCGACCGTCGACGAGGCGTGCCGGGACGCGTTGAGCGCCGCCGTCGTCTGGCTGGCCACGGCCGCCGGCATCTCACGCGAAGAGGCCTACGCGCTCTGCAGCGCGACCGCGGATCTCCGCATTAACCAGCTGGTGAACGGCGACGCGCTGGGCACTCGGCTGATGATTCCGCGCTCCCTGCTCCAGTCGCTCGGCGTGGAGGTATAGCCATGTACGAGGTCTATGCGCTCAAGTACGGGGAGCGGGACACCACCACCTGCCAGTTCTTCCATCGAGAGGCCACCCACGACAAGCTAACGCTGCACTACTTCGTCTGGCTCATCCTCGGGGGACCCAAGCCGATCCTCGTCGACACCGGCTTCAAGGACGACGACGCCCGGGCGCGCGGGATACGGAACTACGTGAGCCCGGCCACGGTGGTCGAGCGCGTCGGTGTCAAGGCGTACGAGATCCCGATCGCGATCATCACCCACCTGCACTACGATCACTGGGCCGGCCACAGCCTGTTCCCCGGCGCCGAGTTCTGGGTACAGCAGGACGAGGTCGCGTTCTGGACCGGGCCGTGGGCGCGCTATCCCGCGTTCAACCAGTCGGCCAACGTGCCGACACTGGCCGATCTCGTCACGCTGAACTACGCCAACCGCATGCGGATCTTCGACGGCGATCGCGAGGTCGCGCCCGGCATCCGGGTCTATCGCGTCGGCGGTCACACGGCGGGATTGCAGATCGTCACGGTCGAGACCGACCGCGGGACCGTCGTGCTCACCTCCGACGCCTCGCACTTCTACCGGAACGTGGAGACCCGCCAGCCGGTTCAGATCATTACAAGCCTGCCCGAGATGCTGGCCGCCTTCGAGACCATCGACCGGCTGGCCGGCACCGGCAAGCTAATCGTCGCCGGCCACGATCCGCTGGTGGCCGATCGCTTCAAGACGGTGGAGTCGGGCGTCATCAAGATCGCATAGGAGAACGACATGAGCGTGAGGCTGATTGCGTTTGCCATGCTCTTCCTCGCCGGAACGGGCGCCGTCCAGGCGGCCGAGATCAAGGTCCTCAGTGCGGGCGCAGTGAAAGCGGTCATCGTCAACGTGGGCGACGCCTTCGAGAAGGACTCGGGGCACAAGCTCAGCGCGAGCTTCGCGACCGTCGGCGTCACGCGGCAGAAGCTGGCCGCCGAACCGGCCGACGTCGTGATCATGACCGACGTCGCCATCGACGAGGCGATCCGGCAGGGCTCGGTCGTGGCCGGAACGCGCAACGACATCGCCCGGGCCGGCGTCGGCGTCGGCGTCAAGGAAGGCGCGCCCAGACCGGACATCTCGACGCCCGAGGCGTTCAAGCAGACGCTGCTGTCGGCGAAGTCGCTCGTCTATGTCGACCCGGCTCAGGGCGCGACGAGCGGGATCCACTTCGCCTCCGTGCTCCAGCGGCTCGGGATCGCCGATGCGGTGAAGAGCAAGACCATCTTGTGGCCGGGCGGCTACGCGGCCGAGGCGGTCGTCAAAGGCCAGGCCGAGATCGTGGTGCACCAGATCAGCGAGATCCTGCCGGTCAAGGGCGTGACCCTGGTCGGCCCGCTGCCGAAAGATCTCCAGAAGATCACGATCTACTCGGCCGGCATCGCCACCAAGAGCGAGGTGCCCGACGCCGCGCGCGCCTTCATCAGCTATCTGGTCAGCCCGCCCGTCAAGGCGAAGTTCGCCCAGGCCGGCCTCGACTACAAAGAGTGACGAGCATGAGCACCGCGCCGACGACCGGCTCGCTTCGCTTTCCCGAGCTCTCGCCCGACCGGATGACCGACGCGCAGAAGCGGGCCTACGAGGCGATCGTGGGCGGGCCACGCGGCGGCGCCCGCGGGCCGTTCAATGCGCTGCTGCGAAGTCCCGACCTGGCCGACCGGGTCCAGAAGCTGGGCGAGTACGTCCGCTTCAAGACGTCGCTGGCGGCGCGACTGAACGAGCTGGCAATCCTGATCAACGCGCGGTTCTGGGAATCCAAGTACGAGTGGCACGCTCACCGGATCCTCGCGCTGAAGGCGGGCCTGGACGAGGCGATCGCCGACGCCATCGCGCGGAAGGAGCGGCCGGCCACCATGAAGGCGGACGAGGCGCTCGTCTACGATTTCTGCACCGCCCTGCACCAGCGCCACTTCGTGGACCCCGCGCTCTTCCAGCGCGCGGTGGCGATGTTCGGCGAGGCCGGCGTGATGGACCTGGTCGGGGTGAGCGGCTACTACACCCTCGTCTCGATGGTCCTCAACGTGGCGGAGGTCCCCTTGCCCGCTGGAGTCACGTCTCCGTGGTGAGGTGACGGCGCCGGCGCACCGTGCCGGATCCAGAGCGAAATCCCTACACCGACTTCCTCTCCCTCCTACATCGCGATACGTCGGATTCTGATTGTCCACAAATGCCCCGTGTGGACAATCGCCGCCCAAGGCCCCCAGCGTCGCGAACTGGAACGGGAGGGTAAGCGCGATGCATCGAGTGTTCGATCGGATGAAACCATTGAAGCGCGCGTCCGTCGGGTTACTGGCGGCGCTGATCGCCGTCGGGCCGGGCGGGGTTGTCCGAGCCGCGAATGTCACCGACGACGCGAACCTGCTGAGAGACAAGATCAATCCCGGTTTCGGCGACAGCCTGGTTGGCCAGCCATTCACCCAGCCGCTCGAACTCCTGGACCTCGACGTGATCTTCGCGCCGACTCACGTCGATTCTGACGCGACTCGTCGCCTCGGCCCCGAGCCTCGGCTGCGGTCCCCGCTCGTCACCGTGGGACTCCAGACGTCGCGGGCGGCGCTTACCTCGATGGAGAAGATCTCGCCGGACGCGTCGCCTGGAACACCAGCGCGCGCAACGGACAGCGGACGGGATGGTCGCCAAGCTCGGCCTTGATGTTCGCCGCGACCGCGGCCTTGATGCTCTCCAGCGCGTCGGCCCGCCGCGCCATGATCTCGCCGTAGATCGGGTTGCCTTCGATCAGGCCGGTGGCGGCATCGTGAGCCGACGGGCTGGTGCCGGTCGTCTCCACCCGCCGCCCCTCGATCTTCTCGAAGCCGGCGCGCTCGAGCACCTCGCGGATCGTGGCAGAGTCGTGAAAGCTGAACGGGACACGATAGAACCCCGGCGGGTCGTCGGGAAAGAACGTGGCCACCGTCTCGTGCGTGATCCGCACGATCGGGTTGTGCTCCATGACGTCCCAGGTGTTGAAGAGGAACACGCCGCCGGGACGGAGCACGCGCAGCGCCTCCCGTGCGCCCCGGAGCTTGTCGGGAAAGAACATCACCCCGAACTGGCACACGACCGCATCGAAGGACTCATCGGGGAATGGCAAGCTCGTAGCATCCGCCTGCCGCCACTCGACGCCCGCCTTGGCCAGGCGCGCGCGAGCGTGCTCGACCATCGCCTCGTTGAGATCGGTCGCGATCACCGTCCCGGCACCCCGGAGTCTCTGGACCAGTCGCTCGGTGACGATGCCGGTGCCGCACGCCGTCTCGAACACGCGCAGTCCGGTCTTCCCGGGCAACCCGGCGACGATATCGTCGGCGAACCCGTGGAAGAGCAACGGCCCGAGACACCGATCGTAAATCGGCGGAATGGACCCGACGAACGCCGCGTGCTTCTCTGCCATCACTCGGAGCCTGACCCTGGCGCGGAGTCTCACCCTGGGGCTAAGCGCCGTCGAACACCTTGCGGGCGACGCGGCCCGCGGTCATGGCCGCCGGCCAGCCCGCGTAGAAGGCCAGGTGCGTGATCATTTCGCCGATCTCATCGCGGGTGACGCCGTTGCCGAGGGCGCGCTCGAGGTGCCCGGGGAGCTGGTCGCTGCGTCCGAGCGCGAGCAGCGTGGCGACCGTGATGAGGCTGCGGTCGCGCTTGCTGAGACCGGGCCGTTCCCAGACGTCACCATAGAGCACTTTTTCGCTGAGCTCGATGAGCTTCGGCGCGACGGTGCGGACCTCATTGCGGGCGGACATGCTGGCCGAAGGATTTGCCATGTGAGGACCCCTCCGCGCGCGGAAAGGAGGCTGGTGCGCCGCACGCGGCGGTAGTATACAGTCGCAAGCAGGACCGGAGGCCCGGCGATGAACCTCTTCAAGGCAATGGCG
>MNEG01000022.1 GCA_001917585.1 Candidatus Rokubacteria bacterium 13_1_40CM_68_15 | reverse complement strand
AGCGCATCGCGCGCGGCAGCGGCACCAGCGTGCAGGACGTCAATCGGCTCCTCAAGCAGTACGCGCAGCTCCGGAAGATGATGAAGCAGTTCAAGGGGCTCGAGGGCAAGCTTCCCCGGATGAAGCTGCCCGGCCTTCCCAACCTGAGGGGGTGACGAAGTGGCCGTAACGATTCGATTGAGACGAACGGGGACCACGCGGCGTCCGAGCTACCGGGTGGTGGTGACGGACTCGCGCTCGCCGCGTGATGGGCGGTTCATCGAGATCATCGGGCACTACAACCCATTGACCAAGCCGCCGACGGTCAAGATCGACCGGACGAAGGCGCAGGCGTGGATCGCCAAGGGGGCACAGCCGTCGAACACGGTGAAGAAGTTGATGCACAACGTCAAGGAAGGCGCATAAGCAGGCGCAGTGGGAGTGTTCGTTCATGCGGGAGTTGGTGGAGCACATCGCGAGAGCGCTCGTGGATGACATGGAAAGCGTCAAGGTGAACGAGGTGCACGGCGAGAACGTGACGGTGATCGAGCTGCGGGTGGCGCAGACCGACCTCGGCAAGGTCATCGGCAAGCAGGGGCGGACCGCCCGGGCCATCCGCACGATCCTCAACGCCAACGCGACCAAGCTGAGGAAGCGGGCCGTTCTCGAAATCGTTGAGTAGGGAAAAGCTCGTCGCCATCGGCGAGATCGTGCGGCCGCACGGCCTGCGCGGGGAGGTCCGGGTGACGCCCCTCACCGACCGGCCGGAGCGCTTCGAGAGCATCACCGCGTGCGTGGTGTGGGACGCGGCGAGGGACGAGCGGCAGCCACGGCGCGTGATTGCCGCCCGTCGCCAGGGCGATGCCGTGCTGCTCGCCTTCGAGGGCATCGAATCGCCGGAGGCGGCGCGGGCCCTCACCGGCCGGCTGATCGCGGTGCCGGCTTCGGAGGCGCTGCCGCCCAGGCCCGGCAGCTTCTATCCCTGGCAGCTCGAAGGCGCCCGGGTGACGACGGAAGACGGTCGCGACGTCGGTCGGGTGACGCGGATCGAACAGGGCCCCGGGCAGGACCTCTGGGTCGTGCAGGGCGCCGAGCGCGAGCATCTGATTCCGGCGGTGGCCGAGATCGTGCTCGACGTCGACGTGGCCGCCGGCCGGGTCGTCATCCGGCCGCCGGCCGGGCTCCTCGAGCTGTAAGCAGCCGTCCGGGCAGGCGGTATGCGGATCGACATCGTGACCTTGTTCCCCGACATGGTCGAGCCGGCGCTCGGCGCCTCGATGCTGGGGCGCGCCCGGCAGCGCGGTCTCGTTGACATCCGGGTGGCGAATCTCCGAGACTACGCAGAGGGCAAGCACCGGGTCACCGACGATTACCCCTTCGGCGGCGGCGGCGGGATGATCCTCAAGCCCGAGCCGTTGTTCGCGGCAGTCGAGGCGCTCAGAACTCCGGACGCACGCGTGATCCTGATGGATCCGCGCGGTCGGCTGTTCACGCAGGCGGTGGCCGGGGAGCTCAGCGGGGCACGGCACCTCGTCTTGTTGTGCGGGCGCTACGAGGGCGTGGACGAGCGCGTGAGTGAGCGCCTCGCCGACGAGGCGCTCTCCATCGGCGACTACGTGCTGACCGGCGGCGAGCTGCCGGCGCTGGTGGTGACGGATGCGGTGGTGCGCCTGCTGCCCGGCGTGCTGGGAGGCGAGGGCGCGGCCGAGCGCGAGTCGTTCGCCGACGGCCTGCTGGAGCCGCCGCAGTACACACGGCCCGAGGAGTTCCGAGGGACGAGGGTGCCGGCGGTGCTGCTCTCCGGCGACCACGCGCGCATCGCGCGCTGGCGACGGACGCAGGCGCTGTATCGCACGTGGCGGACGCGACCGGAGCTGCTCGAGCGGGCAGGACTCGGCGCCGAGGAGCGCGAGCTGGTGGAACGGTTCAAGCGGGGCGACACGCCCGAGTAGCGAACGGGAAAGGGACGACGTCATGGATGCCATTCGGCTCGTGGAAGCAGGGCAGCTCAAGAAGGACCGTAGCAGCTTCGCCCCCGGCGACACCGTGCGCGTGCACGTGAAGGTCATCGAGGGCGAGAAGGAGCGGCTGCAGGCGTTCGAGGGCGTCGTCATCCGCAAGCGCGGCGAGGGCGTGCGCGCCTCCTTCACCGTGCGCCGCATCTCCTACGGCGTGGGGGTGGAGCGGACGTTCCCCCTGCATTCGCCGCGCATCGAGCGCATCGAGGTCGTGCGACGCAGTCGCGTCCGTCGCTCGAAGCTCTACTACCTGCGCGACCTCGCCGGCAAGGCCGCCCGCCTGCGCGAGAAGCGCGTCACCCAGATCCCGACGACAGTCCCCGAGCCGTAGCCGAGCCGGCCGCGGCCGTGACGCCGCCCTCGGCGCCGTATCGCTACGAGGCCCAGGCCTGGCGCGCGGGCGTCGTCCGCGTGGCCGGTCTGGACGAGGCCGGCCGCGGGCCGCTGGCCGGGCCGGTCGTGGCGGCGGCCGTCGTCATCGATCCCGACCGCCGTATCAAGCGGCTCGCCGACTCCAAGGTCCTCTCGCCCGAACGGCGCGCCGAGCTCTACGACGTCATCCTGGCCCGCGCGGTCGGTATCGGCATCGGTATCGTCGATCACCTCACCATCGATCGCATCAACATCCTGCAGGCGACGCGCCTCGCCATGCTGGAAGCCCTGCGCGAGCTCAAGGTGGCGCCCGACCTGGTCATCACCGATTACGTCGCGCTGAGCGGGCTCGCCTGCCCGCAGAAGAACCTGGTGGACGGCGACGCCCGCTGCGCGACGGTGGCGGCGGCGTCGATCATCGCCAAGGTCACGCGCGACCGGATCATGCTGGAGGTCGACAAGCAGTTCCCCGAATACGGCTTCGCCCGGCACAAGGGCTACGCCACCGCCGATCATCTGGCCGCGCTGGACAAGCACGGGCCCTGCCCGCTCCACCGGAAGAGCTTCATCTCGCTCTGGAAGCAGGGCGAGCTCTTCTTGCTGACGGAAGACTAGCTTTGGCTCCCCGCTTGACGTCGCAGGCCGACCAATGTATCTGTCAGCTATATGGCAGCCAGCAACACCACCCGCTACGCCGTGCTGGGGATGCTCAGCGCCGGGCCGCGCTCCGGCTACGACATCAAGAAGGCTGTCGACTCAAGCATCGCCCACTTCTGGAGCGAGAGCTTCGGCCAGATCTATCCGATCCTGCGCCGGCTCACGGCCGACGGCTTCGTCCGCCGCCGGCGCGAGACCCAGCGCGGCAAGCCCGATCGTCAGGTCTACTCCATCATGCCGCGAGGACGGGAAGCGCTGCGCGCCTGGCTGGGCCAGCCGGCGCGGTCGGAAAGCTTTCGCAGCGAGCTCCTGCTCAAGCTCTTCCTCGGCGCCCAGGTGCCAGCGAGCATCAGCCTCGGCCACGTCCGCCAGTTCCAAGAGCGACAGCAGGCGCTGCTGCTCACGTACGCCGAGATCGAGCGCCGTCTCCGCCGTGAGCACGCCCGGCACCCCGAGCTCCCGTACTGGCTCATGACCCTCCACTACGGTCAGTGCCGGGCGGAGGCGCTGCGCGACTGGGCCGCGGATGTCACAAAGACCCTCGGTAAGGCCGCGCACAAGGAGGTTGCCCGATGAAGATCGTCGCGTCCGCCGCCCTCACGCTCGTCTGCGCATGGTCGAGCCCGGCCCTCGCCCAGCCTCGCCCCGCCGGCTTCCCCGACGTGGTCGGCGCCCTCGCCTCGACGCCGGGATGTCTCGGCGTCGAGACCGCGCAGACCCCGGGCGGCAAGCGAGTCATCTTCGCGTGGTTCGAGAGCAAGAAGGCGCTCGTCGAGTGGTATCACGGTGACGTCCATCAAAAGGCGATGAAGAACGTGTTCCCGCATCTCACGTTCGACCGCCAGCCGCTTGGCGATCTGGCCGACGACAGCGGCCCGATCCTCGCCATCGTCTCGGTGAAATTCGCCGACGCGCCGAGGCCTGACGCGACGGCGGCGCCGATCTCCTCGATCGGGATCGAGCTCTACGGCCCGCTACCAGGCGGCGTGGCGGTCGGCGGACGGTTTGCCCCCGAAGCCCTCAAAGTCCGTGGGCTCCGAGAGATCCCGGTCGGACAGCCGGCAGACAGCCGTCGCTGACACGAGAAGGAGGATCCGGCATGGACGACATCATGATCGCGCTCCGGTGGATTCACATCGCGGCCGGGATGATCGCGCTCTTCGTCGCGCCAGGCGCCATGGTGACCGTCAAGGGCGGCCGTGCCCACCGGCGCTGGGGAAAGGTCTACTTCTGGTCGATGGCGACCGTCGCCGTCACCGCGCTGGCGCTCGCGGTGTGGCGGCCGAACTACTTCCTGCTGATGGTGGCGGTCTTCAGCTTCTACCTGGCGCTCTCCGCCTACCGCGCGCTCTTTCGCAAGCGGCCGAGCGGCGCCGGGGCGCTCGACTGGACGTCCACTCTCGCCACGCTCGTCGCCAGCGTGGGCCTCGTGATCCTCGGCCTCGTTCAGCCGAGCCCCGTGTGGCAGCGTCTCGGCGTGGTTGCCATCGTCTTTGGCGCGATCGGCGCGGTCGTGGCCGGCCGCCACGCCTGGCACTTCGTCCGACCGTCGACCGACCGCCAAGCGTGGTGGTTCGATCACATGATTGGAATGCTGGCCTCCTACATCGCGACGGTGACGGCGTTCTCCGTCGTGAACTTCACGTTCCTTCCGCCCGTCGTCCGCTGGCTGTGGCCGACGCTGGTGGGAACGCCGCTGATCGCGGCGTGGGTGTCGTACTACAAGGGCCGGTTCCGCCGGCGTTCGGCGGCGACGCCAGCGGTCAGCTAGGGAGGGTGCCGTGTGGGATACTTCGGCCCATGGTTGACCACGAACCCGAGATCGTCATGGGCCGCCCTCAGAAGCTGGAGGAGCAGCGGAGCGAGGCCATCAACCAGCCCGCCCAGCTACTCCGTATCGGTGCGATGCTGCGCGAGCTACTCGAGGAAGTCCGGCGAGCGTCGCCGGACGAGGCGGGACGCAAGAGGCTGCGCGAGATCTACGAACACGCGCTGAGCGTGCTGAAGGCTGGACTGTCCGAGGAGCTGCAGCAGGAGCTCGACGCCTTCACGGCGCCGCTCGCGGCGACGGCGAGCGAGTCGGAGATCCGTATCGCCCAGGCCCAGCTCCTGGGCTGGCTCGAGGGCCTCTTCCAGGGCATCCAGGCGGCGCTGTGGGCCCAGCAGATGGAGGCGCGCGCCCAGCTCGACGGAATGCGCCGCGGGCTGCCGCCAGGGCCGCCCGGGATGATGGAGCGCCCCGGCCAGTACCTGTAGACGGAAGGGCTCAGGCCGGAGAGGTTGGGTTCGTCGACAAGTAGGTGATGAGCTTGTCGGGAAAGTTCACCGTCATGCCATCTGCTCTCGCCTGCACAACCTTCCGCATCAGATCTTCGGTGGCCACGCCCCACGCTCGCACGAGAAGCCGTTCAGCGTGCAGACGACGCACCAGCTCCGGTGTGACCCGGTCGGCTTTCGGGCAGAGCTGGCCGAGCCCCCAAGCTCGCGCCTGAGCGATCACGGCGTCGGTCACGTCACTGACGAGCCAACCGGTGGACAGCTCGGGGGCATAGGCACGCGTTTCCTCGAGCCGCACGCGCTGGAACGAGGTGATCGTCACCTCTTGCGCCATGCCGTGCTGCCGTATCAGGTCCGCCGTCCGTTGCGAGAGGTACGGCGACTGGCCTTTGATCTCGGTGTGGATGTGGACCCGCCCCTTGTATCGGCCGAGCACTTCGTCGAATGTGGGGATCCGCTCGCCCGCGAAGTGCCCCCCGAACCAGGAGCCAGCATCGAGCTTCCGGAGCGTGGCCAGCGTGAAATTCGTCACGGGCCCGGAACCATCCGTCGTCCTGTCCACGGTGTCGTCGTGGATGACCACGATGTGGTTATCGCGGGTCGCGTGCACATCGAGCTCGATATGGCGCACCCCCATCTCGATGGCCAGGTCAAACGCAGCGAGCGTGTTTTCGGGCGCATAGGACGAGGCACCCCGGTGCGCAATCACCATGAACGCTGACGCTGCGGCGGCAGTGTCCGGCACGGCGGGGATTGTATCTTCGGTTGACGGGCCGCGCGGTCCTGTCTAAGGTCAGGCGTCATGGCGACAAGACCCTCCGGCTCGCTCGCGACCTGGCGGCGCAAGGCAGTCCGACGCATCGGTGCGGTGCGCCGATCGACGCTGGCGTTCATCGCCCGCCTGCCCGAAGACGAGATCCTTCGGCCCCGCACCCAGGACCGCTGGTCCGTCAAAGACGTCCTGGCGCATCTGATGACCTGCGACGAGGAGACCGCGCGCCGGTTCCGGCTCATCGCGCGCGGCCAGGCCGGCCGCATCCACTGGTTCGGGAGCATGGCCGACGCGGACCGCTTCAACGCTCGGTCGGTCGCCGGAGCGCGTCGGCTCGGCCTGCCTGCCCTGCTCCGCCGCATGGAACGCGCCCACGCCGACGTGATCACATGGCTCGAGCGGCTGCCGACCCGGGCGCTCAGCGATCCCTCGCACGAGTACCCCGTGGTGGAGTGGCTCCCCGCGCCGGGCTGGAGCCACGAGGAGGAGCACCTGAGCGAGATCAGGGCCTGGTGGCGGAGGCGACGTACCGTGCGTGCCGGGCCGAAAGCATGACTGCCTAGAAGCGAAACTCCTCGATGTCCGGGTCCGCCAGCATCTGCTGGATCAGCTGCTCGTGGCTGGCGGGCGAGCCCGTCACCCGCCAGGTGGAGACCAGGCGTGACCCCGCCTTGCTTCGACGCTGACGGATGATCCGCAACCCGCTGTCTCGAAACAACTGGTCCAGGGCGTGATGCTTGTCCGGCTTGAGACCGTACACGACTTCATAGGTGCGCTCATCGCGGATGTTGCCGATCCAGCGCTCAACGGCCGGAAAGCCCCACAAGACCAGCAGTGTGATCCCGGTCACGATCAGGACCAGCGCATATTGGCCGCCGGCCAACCCCATGCCAAGCGCCGCGACGAGCCAGATCGTGGCGGCGGTGGTCAGCCCGATCACCCTCCCACGATCGCGCAGGATGACGCCGGCGCCCAGGAACCCGACGCCGCTGACGATGTTGGCGGCGATGCGCGTCGGGTCGCTGTCGCCGGCGAGCTTCTCGGAGAACAACGTGAAAAGGGTCGCACCGACAGAGATGAAGATGAGCGTGCGGAGGCCGGCGGCCTTGTCGCGGAGCTCGCGCTCCACGCCGATCACTCCACCAACGAGGACGGCCAGCAGGATTTTTACGAGATCATCGGGCAGTAGCATCTGAGCCGGCAACTCGCTCCTTGTCACCGCGGTAGGCGAGGCGTCCTGTCACGACGAGAAGAAAGAGCATGGCCATGGCGCCGCAACCGGCGGAGTACGCCAGCAACAGTGGGAGGCGCTCGGATCGCACCCGGTCCCAATTATTGAAGCGCAGGCCGACCTCGCTCGCGGCCAGGACGCTCGAAGCAGTCTCGTCTGCGATCCGCGCGTGTCCCGCGTCGAGGAGACTCCGCAGGGGCCTGCCACGAGCGTAAATCTCCACCCGATCCTGGCTCGCGGTCAGCGGGACGAGCATGGTACGCGGCGTCCACCAGATGTCCGTGGGCCTCGACAGGTCGCGGTACAGCGGGACGGCAGCTATGAAGAACAGCACGACAGCAAGGCTCGAGTAGAGGACCCGGATGCGCGGGGGCATCGCGGCACTACGGCGACAGCTCGATGACGTAGCCATCCGGATCTTTTATGTACGCAAACGGAACGCCGGGCGCATGCTCGCCACGTTGGATCAGCGTCCCGCCGGCCGCCTCGACCTCCTTGATGGCGGTATCGAGGTCCGAGACCTCGGACAGACGGAAGCCGAAGTGATTCACGCCTCCGTTCACTCCCGCCATCTGAGCTTCGTCGTGGTCCTCATTGAGGGTGATGAGGTCGTGGGTGGCGGGCGTATTGAGGAAGACCATGTGGCGGCCCTCGCGGAAGCGCTCCTCGAGCCCGAAGACGCGCTTGTAGAACGCCAGGGAGCGGTCAAGGTCGCGAACGACAAGGTGGATGTGCGTCAGGCCCCGTGTCCGGATCATGCGAGACCTCCTGAGTCGGCGCGCTCGGCTCGCTGCACTGCGAAGCTGGGTGATGCAGACGCGACCTTCATGATGTGCGTGTAGTCTGCTGCCCCGCCAGCCGGGCGGAAGCCGAACGCTTCGTAGAGCCGGGCCGCCTCGGGGTTCCGGGTACGCAGATGCAGGTTGTCAAAGACGCCTCGAGCTGCGTCGACGACCTCTGCGACCAGGGCCCGGCCCACCCCGAGCCGCCGGACCGCCGAGAGGACGTAGAGATGCCGCACCCTGCCAACACGCTGCTCGAGCGCGAAGGGATCGACGTTGAGCCCGCAAATACCGACCAGGCGTCCACCGATCCGCGCCGCGAATAGCCCTTCGCCGGATCGGTCGAATCGATTCGGGCCACAGGCCCACTCGTCCACGAGCCGACGGACAATCCTCGATCCGGTCTGCTCACTGTCAGCAAGCAGGGCATCCAGACCGTCGATCGGAAAGTCGTGGAGCCGCTCGATCGTTACCGAAGCCACGTTGTCTCTCCGCTACTCGCTCCGGGCCTGGCGGACCAGATCGGCCATCTGCAATAAACCGTCGACCACGCCATCCCTGTCCTGAGCGGGGCGGTTCTGGCTGACCTTCCACTTCCCGGCCAGGCGGGTGATCGGGATCTCGAGCCCGATGATGGCACCCAGCTGCTTTTCGATGTAATCAGGCGGAGCGTCCGTGACCTTCCACCGGTCGCGACGCTCTGCCTCGTGTCGATTCGTGAGCTTTTCGACGAACTCCCGCAGCCACGCGCGGTCGTCGATGAATCGCACGGCACCGTACGCATGGACGACCGCGTAGTTCCAGGTCGGCACGACCTTGGCGGTTTCTCGCTTCGTGGGGTACCAGGAGGGTGAAATGTAGGTGCCCGGGCCTTGGAAGATCGCCAGCGCCTCCACGTCGCGTGAGAAGTCTCCCCAGAGCGGATTGGCACGAGCGATGTGGCCGCGCAGGGTTCCGAAAGGCGCCGGGTCTGGCTCGACTTCGAACGGGATGTGATTGGCGGCAAGCCCCGTCGAAGTCAGCACCACCAACGCCCCGAGAGGATGTGCCCGTATGAGCTCGTGAAGAACCGGAACCCGTGTCTCCTCGAAATGCTTCGGTAAGTACATTTCGCGCACCTCACGATGCTGAGTTGGTTCCTGGCAGCGGTGTCGTCCGCCACCCACATGCTACGGCTTCAGTAGATGCTCACGGCCATCCTTGTTCGTCAATTTCATGGAGCTGTTCGGGCCTTCTGCCTTGAGCAGAACATACGTGGGTTCGGATTCGCCAGCGAGGCCAAGCCCAGCGCCCTGTTCTGAGGCGCCGAGCTTTACACCTGGCCGCCCATTCGGATCAACGAGCCGAAGCATCACTGTGTCCGGGTACCCCTTGGCATCCGGTCTGCTCGGGGTTGGCTCTGCGGGAACCCGCCCTTGACCGTCGACGATTTCAAGCGCACGACCGCGGATCACCGGCGCGACGCCCTGCGCCATCGACGAGCGCGCCTGGACCAGGACGAACATCAAGAGCACGAAATTGACGACCGTGAGGACAGTCGCGAGTCGCTGGAGCTTCATCGCATTCCTCCTGACACTTCATTGCCACTGACCTCACCGTTCTAACGCATGGAGGCGATAGAAGCGGAAGAACAGGTTGTCGATGGTGAGAATCTCCATCCTTCGAAAGCCAGCCTCATCGGCATAGCGCCGTAGCGTCTCCGGGCGCAGAACCGCGCCAGTCTCGGCGGACGGCGGGTCGGCCTTGCCGACCGGCAGACAGTGCAGGATGCTCCATCCGTACATCATCCACTCGACATCATTGCCGGCGGCGGAGAAGGCCTCGCCCACCCGCTCGTCCATCACGAGGACAGCGCCGCGGTCACCCGCGAGGTGGCGCATGGCCTTGAGGGCACTGACCGGCTGCGACATGTCGTGTACACACTCGAACGCCGTCACCAGGTCGTAGCGCCCCGTAAGCTCGGGGCTGCCGGCGTCGCGCACGTGGAACTTGACGCGATCGGTGAGGCCCGCAGCCTTCGCATTGCTGCGAGCCAGGGTGACGGACGGCTCGTCCAGATCATAGCCATCCACGAGCACCTTCGGGTAGCTCTGGGCCACGCCGATAGTCGACCATCCCGCCCCACAGCCGAGATCGGCGACGCGGGCCGGCGGATCGGCCATCAGCCGAGCATGGACGTCCGGCATCGCAGGCAGCCATTCACTGCCCAACTGTTTGAGAAACATCGCGCGACTGATGCCCGCCTGGCCCTCGCGCAGATCGGCGCCATACTCCGCGTACGGCACGCCACCTCCCGTGCGATACGCCTCGAGAACCGAGGCGAGAGGACGAACGGCGCCGGCCACGAGCCGCGCCAACGGAGCGAGATAGTTCAGGCTGTCCTGGTCGACGAGCACCTCCACGTAGGCAGCGGGAAGACTGAACCGGCGCTTTCGAGCGTCGGCCTTCTCATCGTCAACTTCGATGATGCCTGCCACGGTCTGCTGTTCGAGCCACTCGCGCGCGTACCGTTCTGCGGTTGCGGTTCGTGACGCGAGCGCCCGAGAGGTCAGAGAGCCGCCAGCGGCCAGCGCCTCGTAGAAACCCAGGCGGACGCCGATGTATATGCTGAAGACCTCGAACGTGCCGCGCGTCGACTGGAGCATTCGCTCGATGAATGCGTCGCGCCTCTGGCCAATGGCGTCCATGGAGGCGTCATTCGGCGTCGGCATGTCACCTACCCCCGATGAGAAACGCGAACCGCCAACCACTATGCGTTTAACGTCAGCGGGCGGATGGCGAGCAACGCAAGCCCCCGGTCCCGCTGCCCAAGTTAGACGATCAACGGGTACGGTCCGGACACATAGGTAACAATTTAGTCCAGCGACATGTACCGATGCCGTGGACGGACGCATCACCCATGGAGCAGAGAACGCAGTTCATCGCCGATCACCTTCGCGACGCGCTGCCGATCGTCGACATGTGTAACCAATGTCCCCGGACTCTTTTGTTACCTATGTCCCCGACCGTTCACGCTAGGACGGCAGATCCTCAAGTCGGACACCGCGGCCGGTCCGAAGAGCTTCGCGCGCCTCTGCGACCCGCCGCAAGAATTCGGGATGGTGCTCGAGCCGATAGTCGAACCAGTCATCCTCGCTTTCGAAGCCGATCAGCACGCCAGCAGGTTTCCCATGGCGTGTGATCAGGATCTCCTGGGTCGCCGCCAGGCGCAGGAATCGCGAAAGATCGTCCTTCACCTCAGCCAGTGCTGCCTGGCGCACTCGGCGTCCCGTGCTCGGCGAGCCAGCGCGCTGCTTCTGCTTTTGTGACGATCGCGAGGACCTCGACGGCTTCGCGCGTGACGTCATGGAACACCCTCACTTCCCCAACCCGGAGGCGATACTGCGGCTGACTCAAGCCGCGCAGGCGTTTGATCCGGCTCTTGCTTGCTCGGATCGGCTCGTGCCGCAAGTGCCGTTCGAGGGCGTCCCGCACTTCAGCCCGGCGGTAGGCCGGCAGCCCTCTGTAGCCCGTAGCCGCCTCAGGGGCCAGGACAACCTCGTACCGCATTCTGGCTAGAATATAGCCAGATTGGTGAATAGGGTCAAACGCTACCTGCTTTTGTTTCTGACGGTGCCAGCCATCGCCTGCGCCCTTACGGCCGAGAAGCGTCCCCAATTCGAGACATTTCGCGCCGACGCGTGTTGCGGTACACCGTCGGCGTGGACAACCGTCGCAGCATCGGCATGCGCGCCGAGACCATCGCCGCCGACATGCTCCGCGACGCCGGGCTCACGGTCGTCGAGCGCAACGTGCGCCTGCCCGAGGGCGAGATCGATCTCGTGTGCCGCGAGCGCGACTGCTGGGTGTTCGTCGAGGTCAAGTGCCGGCGCCCGGCGTGGGGTGATGCGCCGGCTGCGGCGGTGTCGTGGCACAAGCAGCGGCGGATCATCCGCCTGGCCCAGCACTACATGAAATCGAAGGGCCTGCGCGACGTGCGCTGTCGCTTCGACGTCGTGAGCGTCACGCTCCGCGACGACGGAACCAGCGAGACGCGCCACCTCCCGAGCGCCTTCGACGCCACCGGCTTCTAGCGGTATTCTCGGCGGGTGCGCCAGTACGCCCTCGTCCAGGTCGACGTCTTCACCGACCGCGCCCTCAAAGGCAATCCGCTGGCCGTGGTCCTCGATGGCCGCAATCTCCGCGACGACGAGATGCAGGCCATCGCGCTGGAGATGAATCACTCGGAGACGACCTTCATCCTGCCCGTGACGCGGCCCGAGTGCGCCGCCCGCGCGCGCATCTTCACCCCGCGCCGAGAGCTCCCGTTCGCCGGCCACCCGACGCTCGGCACCGCCTGGGTGCTCGCCACTCGCAGCCTGCTGCCGCCGGGCACGACGCGTTTTCTGCTGGAGGAAAACATCGGGCCGGTACCGGTGGAGCTCGAGGGTGATCCCACGCGTCCCAGCTTCGTGTGGATGCACCACGGCGAGCCGACCTTCGGCGACGAGGTCAGCGATCGGGTGGGGATGGCCAAGGCCCTGGGCCTGACGGAAGCTCATCTGGTGCCGAAAGTGCCCATCCAGTCGGTCTCGACGGGCAACCCCTTCATGTTCGTGCCGCTGAGGAATGCGGCGACCGTCGATCGCGCCGCCCTCGACGTGGCGGCACTGCGCGATTGTCTTGGCGACGGCGGCGGCCTCGGCATATTCGTGTTCGCAACGCCCGGCCCCGGCAAGGTGTACTCGCGGATGTTCGCGCCCCACACGTCAGGGATCCCCGAAGATCCCGCCACCGGATCGGCGAGCGGCCCGCTGGGGGCCTACCTCGTGCGCTACGGTCTGGTCGCCGCCGGCGCCGACGTGAAGATCCTCAGCGAGCAGGGCGTGAAAATGGGGCGGGCCAGCCACGTTCACATCCGTCTCGACGCGGCGGGCGGGCTCGCGACGAACATCCGCGTCGGCGGGGGCGTGGTCGAGGTCCTCGTCGGCGAGCTACGCTTGCCCTGACTTCACACGGGAGGAGCCCATGAGACGCGTCTTCGTCACGGCTGCGCTCGCCAGCCTCATCGCCGCGGTCATCGCGCTCGCGCCGTCGAGCCCGCCATCCGCGCAGGGCCCGATCACGATCTCGCTCATCGACGTCTCTGGCGACCTCTCGTCGACGCACGTCATCATCGAGAATTATCAGAAGGCCAACCCGCAGAAGATCAAGGCCGTCAACTTCCAGCGGGCGCCCGCGCCCGAGCTGCCCGCCAAGATCAAGGCCCAGCAGGACGCCGGCCGCGTGGACGTGAACCTCCTGCTCGTCGGCCAGGACGCCGGGTCCGTGCTGGCCAACAACGGCCAGCTCGTGAAGCTCTTCCCGCAATACGATTCGCTCTTCCCCCGGGACGAGCTGAGCGAGGCGGGCAAGGTGCTCCAGGCCGAGGGCGAGGGCTTCCTCCTGCCCTCCGTCGTCTCCAACGGCGGCCCCGTGTTCATCTACAACCCGTCGAAGGTGAAGCAGCCGCCGAAGAGCACCGACGAGCTCAAGGCGTGGGTGAAGGCCAACCCCGGCAAGTTCATGTACGCGCGGCCCGCCAACTCCGGCCCCGGCCGCTCCATCCTGTGCGGGCTCCCGTTCATCCTCGGCGACAAGAAGCCGACGGATCCTCTCGGCGGTTGGGACAAGACATGGGCGTTCCTCAGGGAGATCGGCGAGTCCGTCGAGTACTACCCGACGGGCACGGCCATCACGCTGAAGGAGTTCGCGGAGGGCACGCGCTGGATCATCGCCGGCATCATGGAGTGGGACATGAAGCCGCGCGCCGAAGGCACCATCCCGCCCGAGTCGAAGATCTTCATCCTGCCCAACACCTCGTTCGTGATCGACGGTCACTACTGGGCGATCCCCAGGGGCATTTCCGCCGCCGAGCAGGACGTCATCCTTGACCTCATGAAGTTCATGCGGCGTCCGGAGCAGCAGGCGCTGACCTGGAAGGCCTTCATCGGCCCCTCGATCAAGGCGGCCACGCTCGACCGGGCGCCGGCCGACATCCAGCAGCTCGTGAAGGAGCACTGGCGGCCCGAGTACACCGACATGGAGAAGAAGTACAAGATCGTCCCGCAGCTCCCGGTGAAAGACCTGATCGCCGCCATGGACCGCTGGGACAAGGAAGTGGGAGCGCAGCGGATCAAGAAATTTTAGGGTGATCTCGGCGCTCTCGTTCCGCCTGACGAAGCGCTTCGGGACGCGCACCGTGCTCGACGAGTTCGCGCTCGAAGTGCACGGCGGCGAGTTCGTCACGTTCCTGGGGCCGTCGGGCTGCGGCAAGTCGACCGCCCTCAACCTGCTCGCCGGCCTGATTCCGGCGACGAGTGGCGAGATCAGGCTCGACGGAAGCCCGATCGACCACTTGCCGCCCGAGCGTCGTGGGTTCGGCATGGTCTTCCAGAACTACGCGCTGTTCCCGCATCTGACCGTCTTCGACAACGTCGCCTTCGGCCTGGCGCTGCGCGCCCGGCCCCGGGCCGAGATCGCTCAGCGCGTCCGCCGGATGCTGCAGCTGGTCCGGTTGACCGAGTTCGAGGCGCGCTATCCGAGCCAGCTCTCCGGCGGCCAGCAACAACGGGTGGCGATTGCCCGCGCGCTGGCCGTCGAGCCGCGGCTGCTGCTCCTCGACGAGCCGCTCTCGAACCTCGACGCCAAGCTCCGGCTCGAGATGCGCAGTGAGCTCAAGCGGCTGCACGCCGACCTCCGGCTCACGTCGATCTACGTCACCCACGACCAGAGCGAGGCGCTGTCGCTCTCGGACCGCGTCGTCGTGCTCCGCGACGGGCGCGTGATGCAGGTCGGCACGCCGGCCGAGATCCACGACCGGCCCCGCACGCGCTTCGTCGCCGATTTCATGGGCTACCGCAATTTCTTTCCGGTGACGGTGGACCGGATCGAGCCTGGCGGCCTCGTGGTGGCCCGCGGCAAAGACGTCACGCTGACTGGACGCCCGGTGACCCCGCTCGCCCCCGGCTCCGCTGCCGTCGCCGCGGTGCGACCCGAGGACGTCGAGCTCACCGCCGAGCTCGCCGGCCCCAACGTCGTGCGGGGAACCGTCCGTTTGACCGAGTACCTCGGTCGCGAGCACGACGTCGAGGTCGCACTCGATTCGGGAACGATGGTGATGGCGCGGGTGGAACGACCGGTCGAAGTCGGTAGCGCGGTGGGGTTGAGGCTGCCGTCCGAGCGCGTGGTCGTGCTGCCGGCGGGGGACGGCGCGTGAGGGTGCCGGCGCTCATGCTGCCAGCCGCCATCTATCTGCTCGTGATGTTCGTCTACCCGTTCGCGTACGGCGTCATCCTCTCGCTCCAGGCCAAGGGGGGCGGGATCTCGGTGGCGAACTATCTCGCCTTCCTCCTCGATCCCTGGCAGGTGCGCACGGTGTGGGTGACGGCGTCCATCGCCGTGCCGAACACCGTCCTCACGGTGCTCCTCGCCCTGGTCGTCGCCTACAGCATGCGGCGCGGGGTGTGGATGGAGCGTACGATCACGACCGCGCTCGTGCTGCCGATCGCGCTCGGGACGGTGCTGGTCGCCGAAGGCATCAACGGCTTCTACGGACCCAAGGGCTGGCTCAATCAAGGACTCCTGGCGCTCGGCATCACGGACGCGCCGCGGCTGACTCACAACTACACGGGCGTGATGATCGCGCTCCTCGTCCAGCACTTCCCCTTCTGCTTCCTGATGCTGCTCGGCTACATCTCCGGCATCGATCCCGGGCTGGAGGCCGCCGCCCGCGTGCTGGGCGCCGGGCCGTGGGCGATCTTCCGGCGCGTCATGTGGCCGCTCATCGCGCCCGGCGTCGCCATCGCGTTCGCGCTGGTCTTCGTCATGAACTTCGGGGTGTTCCCGTCGGCGGTGCTGGTCGGTCAGCCGGCGGGCGCGACGCGCACGATCGCCATCGCCGCCTACCAGCAGGCCTTCGAGCACTCGGACATGGCCATGGCCTCGGCCATCGCCGTCGTGATGGGCGGCTGCCAGCTCCTCGGCCTCGGCCTGATCCTCGTCATCCGCCGCCGGATGGCCGCGACCGGTGTGGCAACCGTGGGCGCGGGGAAGCGCTGATGGGCCGGCTCTGGCACGTCGCGGTCTACCTCTTCGTCGTCGGCTTCGTCCTGAACCTGGTCGGGATCGTCGGCCACGTCCTGGTGTCGTCGTTCGCCCGTCGCTGGTTCGCCACGCCGTTGCCGAACGCCTTCACGACGGCGTGGTACGCGTATTCGTGGCGTGAGTTCCAGCTCGATCAGGTCCTGACGGTGACGCTGGTGGTCGCCGCCTCGGTGACGGCGCTGGCGCTCGGGCTCGGCTTCCCGGCCGCCTACCTGCTGGCCCGTCACGATTTCCGCGCGAAGAACGCCCTCCTGCTCCTGTTCTTCCTGCCGCTGCTCATTCCCCAGATGACGTACGGCATCCCGCTGGCCACGACGCTGTATCGGTATCGCATCGGGGGCACCGTGGCCGGAGTCATCGCCGCCAACCTGGTGCCGATGCTGCCGCTGGCCATCTTCGTACTGCTGCCCTTCTTCGAGCAGATCAGCGTGAATCTCGAGTGGGCCGCCCGCGTGCACGGGGCCAGCCGCTTCCAGCTCTTCCGCCGCGTCATCGTGCCGCTGGCGGTGCCCGGCCTGCTCACCGCCGGGCTCCTGGTGCTCGTCACCACCATCGCCAACTTCGAGCTGACGTTCCTCTTGTCGGGCGCCGGCTCGCAGACGCTCGTCGTGGCCCTCTACTACGCGGTGTTCGCCGCCGGCATGCGGCCGATCTACTCGGTGGACGCCATGGCCGTCATCTACATGGCGCTCGTGCTCGCGCTGCTCGTGCTCGTGCTGCGCTTCGTGCGCCCGACGCAGATGGTGTTCCGTCTGGACCGCCGCAATTGACGCGCGTACAATTCGGCTCCCGTGCCGATCCTCTGGGACAGCTACCGCAGCGCGCTCGATTCCATCGGCGAGGCCATCGGGCGCACGCCTCTCGTCAAGCTCGGCCGCGTGACGGCTGACGTGACGCCGCCGATCTACCTCAAGCTCGAGTGGTACGGGCCGAGCGGCAGCCTCAAGGACCGGATCTATCTCCACATGTTCGAGCGCGCCGAAGCTCGGGGCGATCTCAAGCCCGGCATGCGCGTGCTCGAGTGCTCGACCGGCAACGCCGGCATCGCCTGCGCGTTCATCTCCGCGGTGAAGGGATATCCGTGCACCATCGTGATGCCCGAGGGGATGAGCGACGAGCGCAAGAAGATCATGCGCGCGTACGGCGCCAACCTCGTCTTCACGCCGGGCGGCGAGAGCGACGTGGATCTCTCGCTCGAGCGCCTGGACGAGATCCGCGCCGGCGATCCCACCGGCTACTGGGTGCCGGGACAGTTCGGGAACCCTGACAACGTCGAGGCGCACTACCGGACGACCGGGCCGGAGATCTGGGAGCAGCGCGGCGGCATCATCGGGGCGTTCGTGGCCGCCCAGGGCTCGGGCGGCACGCTCACCGGGGTCGGACGGTACCTGCGCGAGCGCGATGACCGCGTGCGCCTCTACGCCGTCGAGCCCGACGAGTGCGCGCTGCTGGCGCGACGCGCGTGGGGCCCGCACGGCATCGAAGGCATCGGCGACGGCTTCATCCCCGACAACCTCGACGTCTCGCTGCTCTCGGGCGTGATCACGACGACGACCAGCGAGAGCCTGGGGCTGGCCCGCCGGCTCGCCGCCGAGGAAGGCATCTTCTGCGGCATCTCCACCGGATGCAACGTGGCGGCGGCGCTGAAGCTCGCCCGCCGTCACCCCGAGCTGTCGTCGATCGTGACGATGGCCAACGACACCGGCCAG